>JAOUFX010000076.1 GCA_029857975.1 Deltaproteobacteria bacterium
TCCACCCTGCGAAGACGAATATGGCAAATATGGTATAATGAATCAGAATTGAGAGGGGCTGGTTTAAGCGGCGAATCCTTTTGGTCTACTGGCAGAAAAGGATTTTTGGGGGGAATGGAAGGAGGTTTATTATGAAAAGAGATCTTTATTCCCTTCTCGGTCTTGAATCAGATGCATCGATGGATTTGATCGAATCGGCCTACCGGGAATTAGTTTCAGAGTTATATCCAGATCTCCTCGAACACGACAGAGAAATTTTCCTTAGAATCCAGAAGGCATATCTTACATTAACCGATGCGGGGCGTCGAAAGGCCTATGATGAGGCATTGCCTGGCGGGGAAAAACCTTTAAATTTAACCCCAAAAACCCCAGGGGAGTCGCTCGCACCCGAAAAAAAAGTGGATCTCGGGGAAGTATCCTTAACCCATTCCTTCCAAACCATCCGGCCTTCATTCGAGCAACTTTTTGACCGTTTATGGAGCAATTTTACCCTTCTCACCCGTCCCAAGGCGGAAACCATCGAGAGCCTGAATGTTGAAATTAGCCTGTCTCCGGAAGAAGCCCTTAGAGGAGGTCAGGTTCGAGTATTCATTCCATCTCAATTCCAATGCCCGGCCTGCGAGGGTCGGGGCGGGGTTGGGCCTTTCGAATGTTGGCGTTGTGATGGAAAGGGCATTGTTGCGGGGGAATATCCCCTTTTGGTTTCCTTCCCTGCGGGAATCTCTGGAAATGTGGTGGAGATTCCTCTCGATCGATTTGGCATTCAAAATTTCTACCTCAAAGTATACTTTCGAGTTAGCGGTTAATTCTTTTTTATCTAAAAATAGAGTTGATATGGTCTTAATTGAAAGGCTTAGACCTAACCACATTTTTCGGTTGACAATTCAGAAACACGGCAGCTATCGAATCTGTTGCAAATCAGGTGAAGGTTCAGAGATGAAGGGGTAGATTTGTGGACTTTATCCAATCGACATCGGAAAGTAAACAAAATGTCAACACATCCTTTGGCGGGTAAGTCGGCTCCAAAATCCCTGTTGGTCAATGTTCCTCGGTTGGTGACTACCTATTATATGAAGCACCCCGGTGTTAAAAATTTCACAGAAAGGGTGTCATTCGGGACATCGGGGCACAGAGGATCATCCTTTAAAAGCAGTTTTAACGAGGATCATGTCCTGGCAATAACCCAGGCCATTTGTGACTACAGAAGAGCAAATGCGATTAAGGGTCCTCTGTTTCTCGGAATGGATACCCATGCTCTTTCAGAACCAAGCCATGCAACCGCCATAGAAGTTCTGGCAGCGAATGGCATTGAATTCATGATCCATAAGGGTTTGGGCTACACCCCTACCCGTTATTTCACACGCTATTCTTGTCTATAATAGGGGAAGAAAATCGGGTTTAGGCGATGGGATCATCATCACCCCTTCTCACAATCCTCCAGAGGACGGTGGATTGAAATATAACCCTCCTCACGGCGGTCCAGCCGATACAAACGTCACCCAGTGGGTCGAAGAGAGAGCCAATGATCTTTTGCGGGAAGAGAATAAAAAGGTACGGAGAATTCCCTATGGAAAGGCCTTAAGAGTCGGCACAATACATGAATATGACTATGTGACCCCATATGTTGAAGATCTTCAAAATGTCATCGACATGAAAGTCATCCGATCCGCCAGTTTGAGAATGGGGGTTGACCCAATGGGCGGTTCTACACTGCCATTTTGGGAGCCGATTGCCCAAAGGTATGGATTGAATATCAATGTGGTAAACCCGGTGATTGATCCTACTTTTGGTTTTATGACCGTCGACGGTGATGGCCAGATCCGAATGGATTGCTCTTCCCAATACGCCATGGCACGCCTTATCAGGTTAAAGGAGAAATTTGACATTGCGTTCGGAAACGATCCTGACGGTGACCGACACGGCATTGTCACACCAAGTGTAGGGCTCATGAACCCAAATCATTATCTCTCGGTTGCTGTCTGGTATCTGTTTCGTAATCGACCCGGATGGAGAAAGGATGCAGCAATCGGAAAGACCTTTGTTACGAGCAGCATGATCGATCGGGTGGCCAACCATCTGGGGAAAAAACTATATGAAGTCCCAGTCGGATTCAAGTGGTTTGTGGAGGGCTTATTGGATGGGTCCTATGGATTTGCCGGAGAGGAAAGTGCCGGAGCTTCACTGTTACGGAATGATGGAACTGTCTGGACCACGGATAAAGATGGGATCATTTCGGGTCTGCTCGCAGCTGAGATTACTGCAAGAACCGGAAGCGATCCTGGCGAGCTGTACCAAAACATCGGAGACATGTTCGGAAACCCAATCTATGAAAGAATCGATGTAGTCGCAACCCTGGAGCAACAGGCGGTTCTTAACCAACTTTCGTCCCATCAGATTGCAACCCCCACCCTAGCCGGGGAGGCTATCCTGGCCAAGTTGATTGAAGCTCCCGGAAATAACGCCCCCATTGGGGGCATTAAGGTTGTAACCGAAAATGGATGGTTTGCTGTTCGGCCTTCAGGGACCGAAGATATGTACAAAATATATACAGAAAGTTTTAGGGGCCGAGAACACCTCAGGCAGATTCAGAAGGAGGCGAAAGCAATGATCGGGGCTGCTTTTAGAGCAGCAGGGGTTTAGTCGAATCAATCTTGCAAGAAGGATGAAAGGGGAATCGGATGAAAAGAATTTTGCTCGCCACGGATGGGTCGAATTTCGCTCTGAGTTCAGCTGCCTATCTTGCCGGTCTTTACAAAGGGGCCTCGGATCTGGAAGTCACTGTTCTCAACATCCTTCCTTCAGTCCCCCCCCTTTATCGGGAGGAGCACTATGATCCTCTGATTCGGAAAGATTATGCAGTCTGGAAGAAGAAAAGAGTAGAGGAAGCTAAAAAGTACACAGAAGAGGCCATGAAGGTTTTCCAGAGAGGGGGTTTCAAAAAAAGCCACATCCAGGCCAAACATGCTCCGCAGATCGTGGGAGTCGCCCGCGATATCATTCGCGAGGCTGATGCAGGATATTACGATGCCTGCGCGATGGGGAAGAAAGGCATGGGGTGGTTCGATGATATCTTCCTGGGCAGCATTACCAGCAAGCTGCTGGAAATCTCTGAGAATCATCCAGTCTGGCTCGTGAGTGGCAACGAATGGAAAAGCCGGAAGGTTCTCGTTGCTATGGATCACACCCCGAAAGCGGTTCAACTTGCCCGGTATGTTGGGGAAATGCTTCGCGGCCTGGAGGGGGTTCAAATCCACTTTTATCATTATTGTGCGCCTTTCGCAGAGAATCTTACTCAGAAGGAAAAAGAAAAGATGAAGGAAATCGAAAGGCGCATGGTGGAACGAGATAAGGAGGAAATGGACCCCTTTTTCGATGAAGCGCAGAAAGCACTCGAGGATTTAGGCTACGACAAAAAAGCGTTAGGCACTCGTTTCGACTACGATAAATCAGCCTCGACCAAAAAGGTTTCCCCGGCCATTCTCAAAGAAGTGCGCAAAGGCAAGTACGGAACCTTAGTCCTTGGCCGGAAAGGCTCCACGCAGGCGCGAGAATTCCGGCTGGGATCTGTGGTTCTGCGAACCGTTACGGAGGTCAAAAATTGTGCCGTCTGGGTTGTCTGATGTCTGTGTCGACCAGGGGGAAGAGACGGGGATTAAATAGAATCAATAGGATAGGATCGAAAATACCCTTTCCCTTCTCCCATGCGATCTTGCCCTTGCCGGCGGGGCCATGCTATTGTGACCAGGAATGAAATCATACCTGAAACACCTCGACATGGCCACCCCTTAGAAGCTACCTTTGGATTCCTCTTCGGATTCATTGTCATGATGCTGTTTGACAATCTATTCGGGTGGAGATCAGTTGTGAAATTACGATGGTCTGAAAAACTCTTATGGAGAAGAACGTTAAGGGAAGGAAACGGAGCAAATGCAATGGTATCAGCTTGATGAGCAAGAGGTATTCAACAAGCTTCAAACCTCGGAAGATGGGTTGTCCGAGGACCGGGCAAAGAAACTTCTTGAAACCCACGGCGCTAACAAACTTCCTGAGGGGAAAGGCGTCAGCCGCCTCAAGATTCTGCTTCACCAGTTCACCAGTCCCCTCATCTATATCCTCCTTGTTGCCGGGCTCGTGACAGCCATTCTTGTAGAATATATCGACACCGGTGTCATTGTGGCGATTTTGATCCTGAATGCCGTCGTGGGCTACTTCCAGGAATATAAGGCCGAAACGAGCATACGGGCTCTCAAAAGCATGGTCGTTCCCAAGGCGAAGGTGGTGAGGGAGGGGAGGGAGAAGGAGGTCCGCAGCGGGGATCTTGTGCCGGGGGATATTGTCCTACTGGCATCCGGTATCCGGGTGCCTGCCGACCTGAGGCTGTTCAGGACGACGGAGCTTAGGATTGAGGAAGCTGCGCTCACGGGTGAATCGGTCCCTGTAGAAAAGATAAAAAAGCCCATCGAGGACGAGAACCTCACCCCGGGCGACCAGAATAATATGGCTTTCATGGGAACGATCGTGGTGAATGGCAGAGGCAGGGGTATTGTGGTTGAAACGGGTGTCAAGACCGTCCTTGGACAGATTGCCCGTGAGGTCGAGGAACTCTCCGTCACGACAACTCCCTTGCAGCAAAAGATCGTAAAATTTGCCCAATTTATCGGCTTCATCGTTTTAGGCAGTGCGGCATCCATATCCATTCTGGGGCTTTTTCTTGGTATTTCGATCGCCGAGATCTTTAAGATTGCTGTCGCTGCCTCCGTGGCTGCCGTACCGGAAGGGCTGCCCATTGTGGTTACCATTACGATGGCCATAGGGATCAGCAGGATGGCAAGAAGGCATGCCATCGTCCGAAACCTTCCTGCGGTGGAGACCCTCGGAAGCACAACGGTCATTTGTTCCGATAAAACAGGAACCCTCACGAAGAACGAGATGACCGTGAAGGTGATTTATGATGGGGAGCACTCCTACGAAGTGACGGGAAGCGGGTACGAGCCGAAAGGGGAGATCTTCCATGAATGGGAGTCTTGCAATGTAGCAACCTTAAAGGGTCTCTGTGGCGTCGTCCGAATAGGGGTGCTTTGTAATGAATCGAGCCTATACGAGGATAATGGTCAGTTTAAAGTTAACGGAGATCCCACAGAAGGGGCCCTCATTGTCTCCGCGATGAAAGCAGGCCTCAGTTTTGAAGAGGAGAAAATTCGTTATCCCCAATTATCGATTCTTCCATTTGAGTCTGATCGCGGGTTCATGGCAACCCTGCACCACTACAATGGTAAAAAAATTATTTTTGTGAAAGGCGCCCCTGAAAAGGTCATCGAAATGTGCTCGCAGACGCCGGAGGGGGATCGACTCGATAGGGAAAAAGCGCTCAGAATGGCCGAACATTTCGCGAAGGACGGGATGAGGGTACTTGCGATGGCCTATAAGGAGGCACCCGATGATCTTTCAGAACTGACTCACCAAGACTTGGAAGAAAATCTCATCCTTGCAGGGATGCAGGGAATGATCGATCCTCCTAGGCCCGAGGCCATTGAAGCGGTGAAAGGCTGCCGGGAAGCGGGCATCAGGGTGGCCATGATCACCGGAGATCATGCTGTCACAGCCTCAGCCATTGGAAGGATGTTCGGGATTAGCCGTGAGAGATCGAAGGTGCTAACCGGCAGGGAATTGGAAACGATGAGTGATGACGACCTTTTCACAAAAGTCAAGGATGTCTCGGTTTATGCGAGAGTGTCCCCTCATCACAAGCTAAGGATCGTCCAGCAGTTTATGAAACACGGTGAGGTCGTGGCCGTGACAGGCGACGGGGTGAATGATGCCCCAGCCCTCAAGGCAGCCCATATTGGGGTAGCGATGGGAAAGACAGGCACGGATGTGGCAAAAGAGTCAGCCGATATGGTGATCACCGATGATAATTTTGCCAGCATCTTCCATGCCGTTGAAGCGGGGCGAGTCGTTTTTGACAACATCCGCAGAGTAACCCTTTTCCTCATTCCTACAGGATTTGCCGCTATTGTCTCAATTCTTATTGCCATGGCCCTCGACATACCCATTCCCTACGTTGCCGCTCAACTCCTCTGGATCAACCTGGTCACAAACGGGCTTCAGGATGTGGCCCTTGCTTTCGAGCCGGGGGAGAAAGATGTGATTAAGAACCCCCCCAGAAACCCGAAAGAGGGAATCATGTCGAGATTGATGTACGAGAGGAGTATTCTCGTCGGCCTGATCATCTCTGCGGGTATTATTTATAATTTTATTTCGGCCCTTGATGAAGGGGTTTCGCTTGAACGGGCAAGAACCATTGCCGTCACCACAATGGTTCTTTTCCAGTTCTTTCAGGCATGGAATTGTCGCTCTGAACTCGAGTCCGTTTTTAGGATAAATCCTCTCAGCAACCCATTTCTTTTTTATAGTATGGTTGCCGCCTTCCTTGCCCAAATCGCGGTAGTTTATGTTCCAGCACTTCAGTTGGTCTTCAGGACCGAAGCCCTTTCTTTGGCAGAGTGGGTAAAGATCGGGCTTGTCGCGCTAACCGTGGTTATCGCTGTCGAAGTCGATAAGGCCATCAGGAGGTATAAGAAGAAGGACGGAAGGCCTCTTTGAAGACCGGTTATCAGCAGGAGTACCGTGGCGATGGCACTGACGGTTGACGAACAATCATTTTTAATTCGCCCTCATTAGTTGAAGGCGCATTTCCCTGGAGAGTAGATGAAAATTCTCGTCATCAACTGTGGAAGCTCCTCTCTGAAGTTCCTGATCGCGTCCGGCGATGCTGAAACGAATAGAAAGGACAGTGTAATATGTCTGGCCCGAGGGATAATCGAGCGTATCGGAGGAGTCGCACTTCTTCCCTTACACCGTTATCTACATGCTGGAACCGGGAAGGTTTCGGACTCCCCGTAGCGACCGGGAAAAGGCCCACATGGCTGCGCCCCATTTGCTGGCCGGGCTTTATCCCCCTTCGGTTCCTGCCCGGATATTTGTCACCCATACGCGGCCTGAATCCATTATGGGGATACTGCAACCCCTTCACACCGGCGCAGCCCGAACCGCCGCCCTGGGGTATATAAACCATGGCGGGACCCTGAGCGTACCGGGAATGCTCTTTGTCAACCATTGCACCTGGGCCCACATCTTGCTGGATGTCGCACGACTCCTGGATATGTCCGTAGCCGGACTGCTGACGGATCAAGAGATGGCTGCCATAAACGGCCAGGCTTTCCCCGAAGGGGTGATTTTTTGATCGAGAAAACAGGAAAAGCTCTCTTGTTAGGCCCTCCGAAAGGGGTGGAGGTTAAAGCTGCGAGATCCTCAAAGCGACGGAGCAAAAACTTTTGAAAGGAGGAGCGAAAATGACCAGCAAGAAAAAGATCAGGGTGGGCATCAACGGGTTTGGACGAATCGGCCGGTCGGTTTTCAAGCAGTTGCTGCAGAGGGAGGAATTCCAGGTCGCGGGGATCAACGATTTGGCGAACCTTGAAGATCTGGCTTATCTTCTCAAGTATGACTCAGTCCATGGCTGGTATCCCGAAAAGGTTACCAGCGAAGGGACAACCCTCCAGGTAGAAGACCAGCGCATCCCCTTCTTCTCCAGTCCCGATCCCGGGAAGATCCCCTGGAAGGAGGCAGGGGCCGAGATCATCATCGAATGCAGCGGCGCCCTCCGCAGCCGCTCCAAAGCCGCCGGACATCTGGAGGCGGGGGCGCGGCGGGTGATCCTTTCGGCTCCTTCCGACGATGCCGACGCGACGATCGTCCTGGGGGTCAATGAGGGAAGCTACGAAGCGAATTCCCACAGGATCATTTCCATGGCCTCTTGCACTACGAACTGTTTGGCCCCGGTGGCCATGGTCCTTCATAAGGTCTTTGGAGTGGAGTACATCGCCTTCACCACCGTGCACGCTTACACCTCAAGCCAATCGTTGATGGACACGCCCGCGCGCCATCGACGCCGCGGTCGGGCGGCGGCTTTGTCGATCATCCCCACCACGACGGGAGCGGCCAAAGCTACGGAAAAGGTTTTGCCGGGGCTGAGTGGAAGGATCACCGGAATGGCCATGAGGGTTCCGGTACCGGACGGTTCGGTGACCGACATGGTGGTTTCCCTGCAGAAAGACGCGACTCCGGCGCAGGTCAACGAAGCGCTGCTGCAGGCCTCGGAGCAACCCTCTCTCAAAGGAATCCTGCGGGTGACCCACGAGGCGCTGGTCTCCCGGGATATCATCGGCGATCCCCACTCTTCCATCGTCGACGCCCCTTCCACCCTGATGCTGGGGAGGCGGGTGGCCAAGGTTCTGGCTTGGTATGACAACGAATGGGGGTATTCCGCCCGCCTCGTCGACTTTGCGAAGTTTCTCGCCGAACGGGAACTCTGACCTCGTCTTCGATAGGCTTTGAGAAGGAGACGGAACAGCCGGAAGCAAAGGGAGAGGGGTTGCTTAGCAAAAGGCGCCAACCCAGAAATCCCCCTGCCCTCTTTAGCCCAGAGGGCTGGGGGAGACTGGAAAGCTATTTTCTCCTCAGGAGAGGCATGGAGGATTATCTTAGAAACATACAATGATTCATGATTTCCCGGAGGTGCAAAATGGTTCACAGAAAAACAACCTACACGATACAGGCGACCGTTTTTGATGCGGTCATCTTCGACCTTGACGGGGTGATCACCGATACCGCATCCGTACACGCCGCGGCCTGGAAAAGGATGTTCGATGACTTTCTCTCCCGGCATGCCACCCGCCAAGGCGTCCCCTTTCAGTCTTTTGAAATCGACACCGATTACCGTCTCTATGTCGATG
>JAOUFX010000077.1 GCA_029857975.1 Deltaproteobacteria bacterium
CATCCACTCTGGCAACGAACCCCTATTGATCTCAGGTGTGGCCACTGAAGTGCTGGAAATGCTGGAGGATCAACCCGGGCTGCAGGTTATCATCGTGCCCATTGGGGGGGGGAGCGGTGCGGCCGGGGCTTGCATCGCGGCCCGCGCCGTCAACCGGGACATCCGGGTCATCGGGGTGCAGTCCGAAGCCTCTCCAGCGGCCTACGAGTCCTGGCGGCAGCGGAGACTGGTAGAAGCTCCCAACCGAACCTTTGCGGAAGGGCTGGCCACCGGAACGGCCTTTGCCCTGCCCCAGGCGATCCTTTGGGAAAAGTTGGATGATTTTGTGCTGATGAATGATCATGAAATCATGCAAGCCATGGTGTGGATGGTGGCGCATGCTCATACTTTGGCTGAAGCAGCAGGGGCAGCCTCTTTGGCCGCCGCCTACCGTTTACGCCACGAGCTGCAAGGCAAGAGAGTAGGGCTGGTGTGCTCCGGCGGGAATACCTCACTGGAGCATTTAAAACAGGCCCTTAACTCCACAAAGGAAGAATAAAAAAATTGCCGCGATTTCATTCCAACCCGAGCCTCCGCAGGGCCCGGGGGTCTTCCCGCCAGTTTTTTTCCACTTTTACCCAGAGTTCCAAAAAAACCTTCGCCCCAAGCAAAGCCTCTATCTCTTCGCGGGCCAGGCGCCCAATTTTCTTGAGCATCCTACCTTTCCCCCCGATCAGGATCCCTTTCTGCGACTCCCTCTCCACCTGGATCGCGGCTTTGATCACGATCAAATTTTTCTCCGCTTTCTCTTTAAATTCTTCGACCACCACGGCCGTGGAATAGGGGATCTCTTCTCGGGTCAAGAGGAAAACTTTTTCCCGGATTAGCTCGGCCGCCAGGAAACGTTCGGGCAGGTCGGTAATCATATCCTCGGGGAAAAGTTTGGGCCCTTCGGGCAGGATTTGGATAAGCTCGGCCAAGAGGACATCCACCCCATCCCCCCGGAGGGCAGAGAGGGGAATAATCTGTTCAAAGGGGCGCAAGCGGGAATAGTTATCGATAATAGGTAGAAGATCCCCTTTCGGAACCAGGTCAATTTTATTAATGACGAGGAGAACAGGGTTCTTGACCTGGTTGAGAGTTTCAAGAATGTAATCGTTTTCTTCTTGGTCAGGGCGGTCCGCTTCGATCAGGAAACAGATTACATCCACTTCGTTATAGGTGGCCAGGGCCACTTTGACCATTGCCTGGTTGAGCTTCGACCGCGTTTGGTGAATACCGGGAGTGTCCAAAAAAATAATCTGCCCGGCAGGTTGGTTTTTGATTCCCAGGATCCGGTTCCGGGTGGTCTGGGGTTTATTGGATATGATGGCTACCTTTTCGCCCAAAAGGGTGTTGAGCAGGGTGGATTTACCCGCATTCGGCCGGCCAATGATAGCAACAAACCCGGATTTGAACCCTTCTTTTTTCTCCTTCTCAGCCATGGTTACCCTTTGGAAAAAGATGAAGCTTTTGCAGAGTCCTTTGCGCTGCCCTCTGCTCCGCCTCTTTTTTGCTCTTTCCCGCTCCCACCCCGGCCACTTTATTCTGAATAAAAACTTTCACACCGAAGACTTTATCGTGGTCCGGCCCAAACTCCTTTACCAGCATGTAACGAGGGGTGGCTTTGAGGGTTTCCTGGGAAAGTTCCTGCAGTTTGGTTTTAAAGTCCTGATAGAACCCTTCCTGCTCGGCTTGGTCCAGATGAAAAGAAAAAAGCTGGGAGATTACCTGCCAAGTCTTTTTAAACCCCCCATCCAGGTAAACGGTTGCCAAAATAGCTTCCAGGGCAGCGGCCAGAATGGAATTTTTTTGCCGTCCCCCGGTCATCTCTTCGCCTTTGCCCAGCAAGAGATAATCCCCCAGCGCCAGTTCTCTGGCAATCTTGGCCAGGCGAGTCTCATTGACCACGGCCGCCCGCAAGCGAGAAAGATTCCCTTCGGAGTAATCAGGATGGCGCTCCATGATCAGATGACTGATCACCAGATCGAGGACGGCATCCCCCAAGAATTCCAATCGCTCATTGTCTTGCCCACCGGCCTCAAGATTTTCATGGACGTAAGACTTGTGCCTCAATCCCTGATCGAGAAGGTCGAGGGATTTAAAGCGGTAATGGATCTTTTTCTGGAGCGTCTTCAGCTCTTTTTTGCGTTCATTTAACATAAGCATTATTTGCTGCCACAGAGTACACAGAGAGCACAGAGTTAAGAATACAAAGAATAAGACCCAAGGTATAAGTCGCCAGGTGAAATTTAGATGGCGGAGGTTGGATTTCGGTCCTTCCTTTGGAAAGATTCTTCCGCAATCCATCTTCCGAATTTTTATTGCTCCGAACTCCGAACTAATCACTCCGAACTATATCTTGCCGATGACTCTTTCTCCCTGAACATCCATGATCCGTACATCCAATTCCTGGTTGATGAATTCATTTCCACCCGGGATGAAAACCGGGATGTAATTGCGGGAATAGCCCTTTAACCATCCGCTTTCCCGGTCCCTCTTGCTTTCGATTAACACTTTCCCTTTCTTTCCTTTAAAAGCGCTGTAAAAAAGCCGGCGTTTCTTTGCCCCCAATTCCCTCAAGGCCTGACAGCGAGCTTTGATAACCTGTGATGGGATTTGGGCGGGAAGGGACATCGCCGGAGTCCCCTGCCGTCTGGAAAAGGGAAAAACATGAAGGTAGGCGATCGGAAGATCCTCGAGCAATCTCATCGTATTCTCAAAAGCCTGCTCATCTTCGCCGGGAAACCCAGCGATCACATCCGCGCCGATGGCCAAGTCTGGAATCCTCCCCGCCAGACGGTTGACCAGATCGGCGAAGAAGGTGGCAGAATATGTACGGTTCATACTCTGCAGGATCCCATTATCCCCGCTCTGAAGGGGAATATGCAAGTGAGCGCAAACTTTTTTCGATTGCGCCAGGAAATCAATCAAGGACGGGGTAATTTCCTTGGGCTCGATTGAGCTCAAGCGAATCCGTATATGCGGGGTTTCCTGTTCCAGCGCTTGCAGCAGATCCAGCAGGGCCAACGAGGGAACCAAATCTTCTCCGTAGGCCCCCAGATGGATCCCCGTCAGGACAATTTCTTTAAACCCTTTTGCGGCGAGTTCCTTTACCTGCGCCAACGCATCCGGCAAAGGAAGGCTGCGGCTTCTCCCCCGGGCATAAGGAACAATGCAATAGGAGCAGAAAGCGTTGCAGCCATCCTGAACTTTAAGATAAGCCCTGGTGCGTCCAGAAAATAAGGGGAGTCTCCCCTCTTCCCAGGATAGCCGTTCTCCTACCGAGGAAGATAAGATATACGCTTCTGCGGGCTTTTTCTCCGCGGCAATGATCTCAGGAATCTTCTGCCGCTCTCTTATCCCTACGATAAAATCGACTCCGGGAATGGTGCGGAGAGCTTCCGGATCAACCTGAGCATAGCACCCGGTAACGATGACTTGAGCATGGGGATTCCTGGCAATGGCCCGGCGGATGAGCTGGCGGGATTGGTAATCTGTTTTTTGCGTTACCGTGCAGGTGTGGACGATATAAACGTCGGCGCACTGGTGGAAGGGGACAACGGTATGGCCTTGGGCCAACAGCTCTGCGGCCAGGGAGGCGGCATCGCTGTGGTTGGTCTTGCAACCTAACGTGGCCAGGCCAATTTTCAAAAAACTTTTTCGATCCATCCTCCCCCTACAACCTCGTCCCCCTGATAAAAGACGGCGGCCTGCCCCGGAGTACCCGCCTCCTGCGGGATTTTTAAGTCCACCCTCACCTTTTCATCATCCCCAGGGGAAATAACCGCCAAAGCCCCGGGGTGGCGATACCGAATCTGTACCCAGACTTCCATTTTCCCTTCCAATTTAGGAAAAGAGATCCAGTTCACTCCTCCGGCCAATAGGCCATTGGCCATAAGCTCTTCCTTCCTCCCGGCTACGACCTGGTTTTTCCCGGTGTCCAGCGCCAGAACGTAATGAGGATGGGAGGCTGCGATGCCCAGACCGCGGCGCTGCCCGATGGTATAAGAATGAAGCCCCCGATGAAAACCTAAGACTTTCCCTTGACGGTTGACGATCTCGCCCGGACGGAAAAATTTTTTTCCCTTCCTCTCTTCCATAAAACGCCGGTAATTGTCATCGGGGATGAAACAAATTTCCTGGCTTTCCCTTTTCCGGGCTACCCGTAATCCCAATTTTAGGGCCTGTTCCCGGACTTCGGCCTTGGATTTTTCCCCCAGCGGAAATAACACCCTGGCCATCTGGTCCTGGGTCATCGTAAAAAGAAAATAAGACTGGTCTTTGTTGCGGTCTCGCCCCCGCCTGAGCACATACCTTTTTTTTAAGGGGTCCAGTTCAATCCTGGCGTAATGCCCCGTGGCCAAAGCCCGGGCGCCCAACTCCTCCGCCTTCCTGAGCAGTCGCCAAAACTTGATCCGGTCATTGCAGCGAATACAAGGGTTGGGAGTGCGGCCGTTCAGGTATTCTTCGACGAAGTAATTTACCACTTCCTCTTCAAAAGCCTGGCGCAGGTTGATTACGTAGTGGGGTATGCCGATCTGATCGGCCACCCGGCGGGCATCGCGGATGTCTTCCGGGGAACAACAACGGCCAATTTCTCCCGGGTCATCGAGCCTCTGGTCCCAGAGGCGCATGGTCAGGCCGATGACTTCGTACCCGTCATTTTTTAAGAGGGCGGCGGCTGTTGAGCTATCCACGCCCCCGCTCATGGCCACGGCCACCCGGCCCTTTCCTTTCGATCCCAAGGGTTTATCCATTTCATTTACCGCAGAGCACGCCAAGACCGCGAAGGATTTAAAAAACCAAATAGCAAAATTATTCTTAATAAATTTATTACGGCAGTTCTCTGCGCTCTCTGCGACCTCTGCGGTGAATTTTTTATGTTTTATGGCTGGAAACCCGCTTTTGATAGAGCGGCGATATATCCCGAAGTCGCTGCGCAATCTTGGGCAATACTTCCACCACATAATCTACATCCTCTTCTGTGTTATTCCACCCCAGGCTGAAACGAATTGCGCTCTGGGCGATCTCGGGCGGTATTCCCATGGCCAAGAGAACATGGGAAGGCTCCAGAGATCCGGAGGTGCAGGCCGAACCCGAAGAAACGGCTATGCCCTCCAAGTCTAAATTCAGCAGTAAGGATTCCCCTTCGATGTACAAAAAACTCAAGTTCAAGGTGTTGGGTAGCCGTTGGGTGGCATGGCCGTTTAGCTTTAGGTGGGGAATCCGCTGGATGAACCCCTGGTGCAATCGGTCCCGCAACGCCGTAAGATGGGTATGACGTTTTTGAAAATCCCGCCGGGCAATTTCACTGGCCTTGCCCAGCCCAATGATGTAAGGAATGTTCTCGGTACCTGCACGGCGATTCTGCTCCTGGGCGCCTCCGTGGATCAAGGAAGCCATCTTGGTTCCCTGGCGGATATACTGGGCACCAATCCCCTTGGGAGTATAAAGTTTATGCCCTGAAAGGGAAAGAATATCCACCGGCAACCGCTGCAAATCAATCGCCAGCTTGCCCACGGCTTGTACCGAATCCGTATGGAAGATCACCCCTTTCTCCCGGGCGATCTCTCCAATCTCCTGTACCGGGAAAATTGTCCCCGTCTCGTTGTTGGCAAACATGATCGTGATCAAGATGGTCTCATCCGTGATGGAGCGGCGAAGCTCCTCGAGGTTGATCAAGCCATCGCCGTCGACGGGAAGATAGGTGACCTTATAGCCTATTTTCTCCAGGAACTGGCAGGTATGCAGCACGGCGTGATGTTCCACCTGGGTGGTAATAATATGCTGCCCCCTCTCCCGGAGGGCAAAGGCCACGCCCTTAATGGCCATATTATCACTCTCCGTACCGCAGCCCGTAAAGATGACTTCTTCAGGAGCAGCGTTCAAAAGAGCGGCTACTTTTTCCCTGGCTTCTTCTAAATATTTTTTCACCTCCCGCCCGGCCCAGTGGATGCTGGAAGCATTCCCGAACTGGTCCTGGAAAAAGGGCATCATGGCCTCTAATACTTCCGGATGGACGGGGGTCGTGGCGTTATGATCCATGTAAACGCGCCGCATGGTTTGGCTCCTCGCAAAAATTTTCGCTTCTTCTCGGCGGTTGTTAAAAGAGTTCAACGGAATCAGGAATTGCGTAATGGGGAATGAATTGTTCGGAGTAATTAATACAAACGCAATATGTAAAGTGTCATTGCGAGGAGCGAAGCGACGAAACAATCCCACGAAGAACGAGATTGCCGCGCCCTTCGGGCTCGCAATGACTGTAACAATATTTATTTCGTTTGTATTAGTTCGGAGTTCGGAGTGTTGATTTTAATCTCCGAACTCTAAACTCCGAACTCATTACTCTGACCCAAATTGAGCGATTCTTTTAAACCACAGAGAACACGGAGATTAATTTCATAGTTAAAAAAACAAAATAAGCTCAATCTTTTCTCTGGGTTCTCATATAATCAATTCCTCAGATAAAATGTTTCATTGTTTTCACTGTTTTATCTTAACTTTCCTCTGTGCCCTCTGTGGTAAATCGCCTTTTTAGGTTTGAATTTTTTCTCATTCTGCATTCCGCATTTAGAATTCGAATTATTTCCCATATTTTATATCAATCGGGTTTCCATGGCCCGAGGGGGACAGGCTTTGATGCAAAGTTCGCAGGCGCTGCACTTCGCCGAGTCGAATAAAACCTCCATGGTCTTGCGGTTGATGGATAAAGATCCCGTTGGACAAACTGCGGTACAGGCTCCGCAGTGAGTGCATTTATTGTCATCCCGGCCAATATCCCTCTCGATAGGCTCCACGCCTACGCCAACTTCGGCCAGGTATTCCAGGCCCCTTTTAAAATCGGCCTTTGGCCCGCTCAACTCCAGGACCATGAAACTTTCCTGCCGGGGCAGAACGCTGGCCTTAAGGATGTTGAAGCTCAGGTTGAATTCCTTAACCAGCTTGTAGACGATGGGTTTATTCCAGTTTTCCTTGGAAAAATGGAGAACAATCTTCTTAGAGGTCATGGCCTTCCTCCTGCATAAGAACTGATTTAAAAGTAATATACTTAAGCACTTTTGTCAACAACCACCGATTGCTTGCTTACCTTCACTTTGCCACTTCAGTTGTAAATTCATAAAGCTGGGCAAAAGAGAGGCAGGGAGATGCTGAGTGCCGGCCAAGCGGCGGGAAATATCTTGCTCCCATCTTACACTTTTATTGCCGCTAAAAGAAAGCGTAAGGGGATTTCGCAGCTTGCCGCAACGGTAGAAGTTAAGCGCTGGCATAGGAACGAACAGATGCCTCCTTGGCCAAACGAAGTATTTCCCTGCCTCTCTGGGCTCGAAAATACTGTGTAAATTTAAAAGTGAAGGTGGGCAAGAGAATGACATTCTAATATTCTTGACCTTTTAAGAAATAAATACTATTTTGTTTTGGGCGGCATGGATAAGGGTATTTATAGGCCTTTAAAAAATAATTCTTAAATTAATTTGGACACAGATTTTCATGGATAAACACAGATAACTACTTTAAGTGTTTTTTGCATGAAATATCCTTAAAATCTGTGTTCATCTGTGTCCCAAAAGGAAATTCCTATACATTTTAATCAGCAGATATAGAACTGAGGAGCCTTGCCATGAATTTTGATCTTACCGAGGAACAAGCGGCCATGGAGCAGATGGCCAGGAATTTTGCGGAAAAAGAAGTTGTGCCCAATTTGAAAAAAGAAGAGTTCAACCGTCAGCTGGTGAGTAAAATGGGGGAGCTGGGCCTTTTCGGTTGTGCCTTCCCCGACGGTATGGGAGGTTCAAACTCAGGCTTCCTGGCTCATGCCATTGTCTGCGAGCAGATCTCCACTTACGACTCAGGATTGCGGGCTCTTTTCAATCTTCAGGCTATGACCGTGCCCTACACTATGATGGAATGGGGTAGTGATGCCGTGCGCCGGAAATATGTTAAAGGTTTGGTTACGGCCGAAAAATTAGGCTGTACGTGTTTCTCCGAGCCTAACGCCGGGTCGGACATCGCCGCCATCGAGACCAAGGTGGTGGACAAGGGAGACTCCTTCTTGATCAATGGGTCCAAAACCTGGATCTCCAACGGAACCGTTGCCGAATATGCGGTGGTTTATTGCACTTTCGACCGCTCTCTTAAACACAAAGGCCTGTGTGCCATTGTCGTAGAAACCAATCAGCCGGGCTGGCAGCCCCACGAAATTCCCAAACTCGGGGATAAAGCCTCGCCCATTGCCGAGGTTTTTTTGGAGGATGTCATGGCGCCCAAAGAGAACCTCCTGGGGGAATGGGGGGGCGGGTTTAAAGTGGCCATGACCGCTCTGGACCGGGGTCGGATCAGCGTGGGGAGTGGCGCCGTAGGGATTTGCCAGGCCTGCCTCAATGCTTCCGTAAAGTATGCGAACGAGCGCGTACAATTCGGCCGCCCGATTCGGGACTACCAGATGGTCAAGCATGTCGTCGCCGACATGGTTACCTACACCGAAGCCGCCCGCTCCCTGGTCCGCCGGGGGGCCTGGCTGAATGATCAGGGGCGGCCTTTTACCCGGGAAATTGCCGTAGCCAAATATTTTGCCGGCGAAGCAGCGGTGCGTGCTGCCGGATGGGCCATGGAAATCCATGGCGGGATGGGTTATTCCCTTGAGCTTCCGGTGGAAAAATATTACCGGGACTCCAAGCTCTATCAGGTCGGGGAAGGCACCGCCAACATTATGCGCATCCTGATCGCCGACGATGCCTTGGGGGTGAAAAAAGCCAATCGTCCCCGCTTGAAGGT
>JAOUFX010000932.1 GCA_029857975.1 Deltaproteobacteria bacterium
GGACCTGTCGTTTTACGTTCTGATCGCCGCCCTATTGGGTTCCCGACTCTTCTACGTGCTTGGAAACTTGGAAGAGTTTCGGGACAGCCCCATCGACGCGGTGAAATTCTGGCGGGGCGGATTGGTCTTTTACGGCGGGTTGATCTTTGCTTTTTTAACGGGTCTTTGGTACGTGCGCACGCATCATTTGAATTTTCGGCAACTGGCGGACCTGATGGCCCCCTCCATCGCCATTGGCCAGGCTTTGGGGAGGCTGGGTTGTTTTTCGGCAGGGTGATGCTACGGGTTACCCACGGGGGTCCCGTGGGCCGTTATGTTTAAGGACGAAAACAGCCTGGCCCCTTTGGGTATGCCACTGCATCCAACCCAGATTTATGAATCGGCGGCTACCTTTGGGATATTCATTGCCCTTATAGCTATGCGTAGGTCGAAACGTTTTGCCGGAAAACTCTTTTGGTATTATCTGTTCTTCTACTCCGCAGCCCGCTTTATCATTGAATTCTTCCGGGGCGACCCGCGCGGTTGGGCAATCCCCGGAGTCCTTTCCACTGCTCAGGCCATAGGCATCCCCGTCGCCCTTCTGGCCCTTTTCATGCTATTAAGGCGAAAGAATTAAGTAGGGAGTTCGGCGTGTTTAGTTCGGACTAAACTGATTTCCTTTGCTCTTTTTATCCGAACTCCGAACTCTCAACTCCGAACTATTTTTTCAACCTCTCTCGATCTTAAAAAACACCGGCCGGGCACCGTCGCTGCAGCAGGCATAAGTCAGGCCTTCTTTTTTCACCCAGGGGTAGTTTCCGCCAAATCTCAAGCCGGTTACGGCGGGAAAGATGTCATGCCAGGCCCAAGTGCAAAACCCAGCCGGCATTGCCCCCGACTCTTCCACGATAAACTCCTGCCCCACCTCCAACCGGTCGCAGTAAGCGCTCATATCCTCGGCCACTTCCGGCAATGGTTTCCCGTAGACCTCTTTGGCGCTCAACTTTTTCAAAACCGTGATTTTCAAAGGATGTTTTTTGGCCATTTCCTTTCTCCTTTCATCGCCTGTAGGATTGGTTGCAATATTCCTCCTCAGTTTTCTTACTGTTATTCACTTC
This sequence comes from Deltaproteobacteria bacterium, assembly GCA_029857975.1. The sequence continues at coordinate 1,098 of JAOUFX010000932.1, forward strand.
AGACCCATTAGCTCCCTTTAATCACTTAAGCGATTTCCAATTCACCTTCTTTTGGCGAAGATACCCATCCAATATTCCCTCAAGGAACTCTGAAAACGACACCCCCTGATCCAGGGCGATCTTACCCAGAGCCAGCATCATTTTTCCCGGTATCTCCAGAGGAACAGTCCGGTAGTTGAGGCGGTGCTTTTTCTCGTACCACCTTTCTATGGCCTGTAATTGGGCGGCTTTTTCTTGCGGCGTAAGTGCTTGCTGCGCATACCATCCGGAAATTTCCCTTTCTTTTTTCGCATTCCCTTCCATTTTTTCTCCCTTATCTCCCGCCGGTCTCGGAAGTGGCTTTCCCCAGGCGGCCATAATAAAAATTGCAGGGCGTGTATCCCTGGTACAGGGCGGCGGCCGGGTTGTGGCCGAGGCGCCGGTCTTTGACAATCAGGGTGGTCACCGGTGCTTTCGATATCCGGGTAAACGAGATGTCATGCCCCAGGCAGAGCCCGACGATAACGTTGAGATCAGTTTTTTCTTCATTCAAGATCAAGGCTTGGGCGATGTTATTACAGATGGTTTCAAAGGTAAACATACGTACCTTCTCATCTTCGGCAATCCCAATCTCCCCTTTTTCGATGGCCCCCACTTTACAGTTGACTTGGACGGTATCGAACCCGCGGGAGCGGAAAATATGGCTCAACTCCTTGGCTTCCCCGATGCAACCGATACAGTGGGCAAAACCGATTTTCTTGTATCCCATCATCTTACAGAACATGATCAACTCTTCCACCCGGGTTAATTTCATGTTGATTTCCGTACCCCCGGGAGGCGTCTGGGAAGACATCCCTTCCAGCCGCGCGCCGCTTAATTGCATTTGGCGGTGGAAAGGATCTTTCAAGTAGAGTTCCTTGGCCTTTTTGATTATGTCCGGATAATTCTTGGTGGGGCAGTCCGGCGGGCCTTTTAAGATGTCGGCCGGGCCTTGGGGCCAGCAGGCCATCACCGTGCAGGAATCGCAACTGGGCGGCCGACGCCTCGTCGGGATCTTCAAT
>JAOUFX010000931.1 GCA_029857975.1 Deltaproteobacteria bacterium
TGGAGGAGAAAATTGGAACGCGCATCAACCAGATGCGTACCGAGCAGGCAGTCCAGACCAAGGCGCAAACCGTGGGAACAGCTTGCCCGTATTGTTTGACCATGCTCGGGGATGGAATCAAGGAGAAGGGGTTAGAAGAATCAATGGCTTCCTTCGACCTGAGCGAACTGGTGGAAAGGTCCCTATAGCCCTACATGCATATTTCACCGCAGAGCACGCAGAGAGCGCCGAGAATGTATTGAAGCATACAATCAAAGATCGCTATACCAAACGGATGATGAAATATTTTCGCAAGTTATTTCGTGCCGCGTTTCGCGGTATTGAATAGAATATAAATTTTATCCTCTGCGTTCTCAGCGGTCTCTGCGGTTAACTTCGGAAGACGAGAAGGAAGGAAAGGTAGGTAAAATGTTTAGTGGGCAGCGGCAAGGCGGGTGCAAAGCAAGGTGGTTTCTGCTCCCGTTTTTTACTTTCTTTCTTTTCTGGGCCACGACACTACAGGCGGCGGAAAATGCTGATTGCCTGAATTGCCACAAGAACCCCAGGCTCAGCAAAGGGAAAAAAGACGGATCGCTCCTCTCTCTTTACGTTAATGAGGAGGGCTTCAAGGCTTCTGTCCATGGGGCGGCCGGGATGGGGTGCACGGATTGCCATCAGGAAGCCAAACCCACTTTTCACCCGGCCACGGGATTCCCGGAATTGGGATGCGCATCCTGCCACCCGGATCAGGTGGAAGCCTATAAAAAGACCACGCATGGCATGGTTTGGGAGAGCGGCCAGGAACGGGCTCCCAAGTGTCAGGACTGTCATACATCCCACTATATGCGGAAGATGAATGATCCCCAATCGCCGGTGCAGGCTTCGCGTTTACCGGGTGTCTGCGTCAAGTGCCATGAGGAGGCCCGATCTCCTGGGGGATTTTTGGCAACCCTGGCGACTTATCGCCTGATGGGTCACCGGAAAGTTAGTTTGGCCGATCGGTATGATAGGCGAGGATGCGCCAACTGCCATCCAGAAAATACCGGTCATGCCCAGAAAAAAGGAGCTGCTTCCTCCTGCGTGCAATGCCATGATCGATCGTTATCAAGCCCTCTCCTCCTGGGCCCGATTCATTTTAAAATGTCTTTCGCTGATCAGCCGATCCCTTATATCCTGCGTATTTTTTACGGAGTGGGCTTGATTTTTGTGGTTATCGGCGGCATCGGTTTTTTCGCTTATCGTTTTTATCTCCGGAAGAAAAAAAACAAAGAAGAGGCCGATAAACCGACCGAAGGAGAACAATAGGTCATAGGCGATAGGAAAGAGGCATTAGGGAATAGGCTGGGGGCAAGAGAAAAAGTCTAACTTTTTACCTTGCCTCTTTTTTTATAGAATTCTTGTCAACTATGGACCGAAATGATATAAGATAATATCCGCCTCATTGCCACGCCGGTGTAATAATTCCAATATTGTAACTTAACTATTTAAGGAGGAAAAAATGGATTTTCAATTTTCAGCGCAACTCGAATTATTAAGAAAGAGCGTCAGGGAGTTTGCCGAGGGAGCGATAGCTCCCCAAGTACAACCTATGGAAGAGACCGACGAAGTTCCCTGGGACCTTTACAAGGAGATGGGGAAGCAACAGTATATGGGCATCCTGATTCCCAAAGAATTCGGGGGAACGGCTTTCGGGAATCTCGCGCGCATGATCATGCTGGAAGAGGTGGGACGAATATCCGCAGCTATGGCGATGGCCTTGCAGATATTCCACCTGGGAATTGTTCCCATCGTTGATTTTGGCAATGAAGCCCAGAAGAAAAAATATCTTCCGGCCCTGGCTAAGGGAGAACGGCTGGCAACCGTCGCGGTTACCGAAGCCACCGGCGGCTCTGATCCTACGGGTATACAGACCACGGCCAAGCTGCAAGGGGACAGCTATGTTCTCAATGGAAGAAAATGTTTCATCACCCACGGCCACGTAGCCGACACGATTACCATTATGGCCAAAACGGGTGAGGGATCCAAAGGGTTTAGCGCCTTCATCGTGGAGAAATCATTCCCCGGCTTCAAATTGGGGCGGAAAGAAAAAAAATTCGGTCTCCATGGATGTAACACCGGTGAGATTGCCCTGGACAATTGCTTCGTTCCCAGGGAGAAC
>JAOUFX010000930.1 GCA_029857975.1 Deltaproteobacteria bacterium
CCTGGACGAAGTAGCTTTTAAAGATAAAGGGCCTACACCCGCCCTACCCATCGAACCACCCCCCGCCGCCGGGAAAGATCTAAGCTTATCCACCGTGAAATTGACCGAATCGCCCATAGAGGTCCAACGGCCCAAGCCGACCTGGGAGCAATCAGCCGCCGGACAAAATCTCATTCCCATCAAAGCTCCGCTGCTCGGAACTTTTTACCGGACTTCCAAACCGGGGGCTCCCCCCTTCGTGGAGGCAGGATCGATGGTGAACGAAGATGATCCGGTTGGCATTATAGAAGTCATGAAACTTTTTAACACGGTGAAAGCCGGAATCCGGGGTCGCATCGCCCAAATCTGCGCCGAACAAGGCCAAATGGTTGAATTTCAACAAATCCTTTTCCTGGTGGAAAAAATCTCCGAAGAAAAAGACCTCCCCAAGGCCTCGCCCGCATGAAAAGAATATCGCGCCTCCTCGTTGCCAACCGGAGCGAGATTGCTGTGCGGATCATAAGGGCCTGCCGGGATCTGGGGATCAAAACCATCCTGGCCGCTTCCGCAGCAGACCGCGACAGTTTACCGGCCCAAATGGCTGATCGGGTGGTTTGCATTGGCCCCCCGCCTCCGGCGGAAAGTTATTTAAAAGTGGGCACGATGATCATGGCCGCAGCAGGAACAGGAGCTGAAGCCATTCATCCCGGCTACGGATTTCTTGCTGAGCAGCCGGAACTGCCCGAAGCCTGTGCTCGATACGGCCTCATTTTCGTGGGGCCGCAGGCCGAACAGATCCGGCAAATGGGGGACAAAATTGTCGCCCGGCAAATGGCCGAGTCTCTCGGGATTCCGGTGATTCCCGGCTCCGGATTGATTCAAAATCTGGGCGAAACAATGACCGCAGCCGAAAAAATAGGCTACCCGGTTCTTCTTAAAGCTGCGGCCGGCGGCGGCGGGCGAGGAATGAAAATGGCCAGGCAGCCCGAAGATTTAAAAATCATCTTTGCCGAGGCCAGCGCAGAGGCTCACGCCGCGTTTGGAGACAGCCGACTCTATCTGGAGCGTTTTATACCCACGGCCCGTCATATCGAGATTCAAATCATGGGGGATCGATACGGGAATCTCGTTCATCTGGGGGAACGCGATTGTTCATTGCAGCGCCGTTATCAAAAAATGTTGGAAGAAGCTCCCTCTCCCGCCCTATCTCCCGAGTTGCGCGCCGAGATGGGGTTGGCTGCGTTAGCCCTCGCGCATCAAATCCAATATGAAAATGCCGGTACCGTAGAATTCATCCTCGATCCAGATGAAAAGAAATTCTATTTTCTGGAAATGAATACCAGGATACAGGTGGAACATCCGGTTACGGAAATGATCACCGGCATAGATATCGTCAAGGAACAAATTCGGATTGCCAGCGGCCAGCCGCTTAGCTTTTCCCAACAAGATGTGCAACCCAGGGGACACAGTATCGAATGCCGGATCAATGCCGAGTCTCCGCAGCAAGGATTTTCCCCCTGCCCGGGCCGAATTGACCTTTGGAACCCCCCGCTCGGGGCAAGAATACGAGTGGATACCCACGGTCATCAAGGGTATTTCGTTCCTCCTTATTATGATTCCCTCTTAGCGAAGGTAATCATTTGGGGCCAGAATCGCCTGGAAGCCATTGCCCAGATGCAAAAAGCCCTAAGGGATTTTGTTGTCTCCGGGGTGGATACGACGATTCCCTTCCACCGCTTTCTGCTGCGGAACCCGGCGTTTATCCAGGGCGCCATTCATACCCGGTGGATCGAGGATCTTCTTTTAAAGGAGTTTGAACAGAATGCCGGAAATAACCTTTGTTGATACGACTTTGCGGGACGGCCACCAAAGCCTCTGGGCAACCAGGATGTCCACCGCCCATATGCTTCCCATCACTCCCCTTTTGGATGGGGCGGGGTTCTACGCCGTAGATTTGATGGGGACGGTACAATTTGACGCCTGCATTCGCTACTTGCGGGAAAATCCCTGGGAACGCATCCGTCTCCTGGCGAAGGCCATGCCCAAAACGCCCCTATCGGGCTTGATTCGGAGTAAGTCTTTAACCAGTTTTAACATTGTGCCGGATTCAGTCATCGAACTCTGGATCAAGCGCTGTGCCGCCAACGGGTTGAGGCGG
>JAOUFX010000933.1 GCA_029857975.1 Deltaproteobacteria bacterium
CCGAGCGCAATTTGATGGCCTCAAAATGATAGAGATCGTGCCACTGTACGTAACAAAAAGATAAATACCACCGAATGGCTTCGGGGTCAATATCTGCCTGTTTTTTCTAGTAAATTAGAAAAAGGAGGCAGAGATGACCATGGAGAACGAAGCTTTAATCCGTTATCGAGATTACCCCGCCCAGTGCCGCACCCTGGAGCGGATTTTACAGAAACTTTCGGTGCAAGATTTCCCGGGGGCCCTCTATTTGGAACAATACCTCCGGCATATGCACCGGAGGGACCTCACCGCCAACACCCTGCGTGCCGCCTTCTTTAGCATCCAAGGATTCTTAACCTTCCTGAAGAACCAAGAAAAGACCGATCTTCCTACCCTCGTCCATAACGATCTGGAAGCATTCGTGGAATGCCTGCAGGATCGAGGGTTGAAGCCGTTATCGGTAGAAAACAATCTGCGGCAGGTCAAAACGTTTCTCCGGTATCTGGTCGAGGGGAAAATGATTCCCTCCGAGGTGCTGAGCAGGCGGATTAGCATCAAGATGCCCAAGCCCTTGCCCCGGGCGATGGATCCTTTGGATGTGAAACGCCTTCTGGCGGTGGTTCAGAAGGTTCGGGACCGGGCGATGATCCTGGTGTTGTTGCGGACCGGGATCCGGATTGGAGAGCTGCTTAACCTGCGGGTTTCGGATGTCTGTCTGCCTGAACGGAAGATTCATCTGGTGGTGGGGGAGAAGAACCGGACGGGAAGGGTGGTGTACTTGAGCGTGGATGCCTGCCGGGCGTTGCAGGAATGGATGAGGAAACGGGAGGCCGGCAAACCGTTGCTCATTTATGGTCAAGGGCGAAGCTCTCTGAGCTATACCGCCGCCCGGGCGATGTTTCAGGGGTATCTGAAGAAGGCCGGGATATTGGAGAAGGGCTATTCGTTGCATGGTCTGCGGCATACCTGTGCCACGGAGTTGTTGAATGCCGGGATGCGGATCGAGTGCTTACAGCAGGTGTTAGGTCACAGCAACCTAGAGCAGACCCGGCGCTATGCCCGGTTGACGGATAAAACCCGGGAGGAGGAGTATTTTCGGGCCATGGCCCGGATTGAAGGGAGGGAACACAATGGAGAGGGAAGCCCTCGTGAAGTACCGGCGGTTTTTGAAGAGACGCAATTACTCCGGCCACACGATCAAAACCTATATGAATACCCTGGAGCACTTTCTGAGCTGGTTGCCGCGGCCGGTGGCCGAAGTGACTTCTTCGCAGATCTCGGCCTATATCGAGTTTCTGATGGCCCAGGGGTTGACCCCGAAGACGATTAACTGCCGTCTGGACAGCGTCCGGGGATTCTTTACCTACTTGAGCCAGGAGGAAGGAACTCCAAGACCCAACCCGGTTCAGAAGGGATCCGCCTTGCGCCTGGCCCGGCCTTTGCCTCGGTATCTTAAAGATGAAGAAGTGACGCGGCTCTTTTCCAGGGTCAAAAATGGTAGAGATCGGGCGATCTTCATGCTCATGCTGCGCTGTGGCTTGCGGGTGGAGGAAGTGGCCCACCTGCGCCTCCAGGACCTGGATTTAGCCCAAAGACGGATCCTCGTCTGCCGGGGCAAGGGGAACAAAGACCGGGTCGTCTATATCAGCTACGACGCCGAGCGCGCGCTCCGGGATTACTTGGATAGTCGATTTTCCTCGAAGGTCCAGGAAATCTTCCTGGTCCGCAAAGGAACGTGTCGAGGGATGCCGCTATCCGTTCGGGGAATCCAGAAACGGATGGAGTATTATGCGCGCCAGGCGGGGTTACAGATCTCTTGTCATCATCTCCGCCATACGATGGCGACGCAGCTCTTGAATGCCGACGCGGATCTGGTTACCATCCAGGATCTGTTGGGACACACGCGTATCAAAACAACCCAGAGGTATGCTAAAATCTCCAACGTCAAAGTCCAGAGGGATTATTATAAAGCCATGGAGGTGATTCTACAAAAGGCGGCCAACGAAAACCTGGGGCTTCTATCGATGAATTAATCAAAAACCCTTGACAAAAGGAAAAATCAGACTCAAGATAACAACACCTAACCCACCAAAAACACTAGAAAAAACAGCATTTGTTACGTACAGCGTGCCAATCTCCGCACTTCGCCAAAAATTC
>JAOUFX010000934.1 GCA_029857975.1 Deltaproteobacteria bacterium
TTGTTCAATTAATTCATATCTTGGGTCCTCTCAAGGGTCAGATTCAAGAGTTCGCTGAACCCGTTATCTCCATTGGCCGCCATCCCTCCAGCCATCTTCGTTTCCCGGCTGATTTAACCAGTATTTCTCGGAAACATGCTGAAATCATCCGGGAAGGTAACCAATTCAAATTGGTTGACCACAGCGTCAATGGCACCTATGTCAACGGAAAAAGAGTCAAAGAAACCTACCTGAAAAATGGAGATGTTTTAACGTTTGCCGAAGAGGGAGGGCCCAAGGTAAGTTTTTTGACCGAAATCAAGGAAGGTCTACCGGAAATAGAAAGTATGCCTCCGCCGCCGCCTCCTCCTCCCCGGGAAAGACCCAAAGTAGAACCCCAACGTCCAGCGGATGTAAAACCCCGGGTGGCCCAACCCGTGATCGAGAGGCCGGAGGAGGTACCCATGCCGAGGGTGAAAGCCTCCCTGGTCATCCAGTATGGTCCTACCCTGCGTTCATTCAAGCAGCTCCCCATCACCATCGGAAAAAATCCTCAATGTGATTTCAAACTTGAACACTCGTCTATATTGGATCACCATATCCAGATTTTCTTCAGCCAGAATCAATATTGGGTAAAAGACCTCACCGGGCAAAGGGCGGTCCGGATCAACCACCAACCCATCTCCATGCAGGCTCCCCTCAAACTCAACGATGATCTCTCCCTGAGCCCTAACGGGCCTAACTTTCGCTTCATCGGGGAGGGTCGCCTGGTTGAAGTCTCTGCCCCTTCTGGTGAGGAACCTGTAAATCTTCCTGACCCCAAAAAAGAGGGCGCTCCCAAAGAAATTCCAGGGGCAACACCTTCTAAAAAAGACACCTCCTTTTTTAAGAAAATATTCAGTTAACAAACTTTGATGATCTCGTAAAAAGTCATCCACTTTCCGGCGACCTTATAAGCCCTGAACCCACCGCCAAGGGAGCATAGCAGCTGGGGATAAAACGGAAACCACAGGAGGAAAAGATGCAGATCCCCTCAATGCCGTTCAAAGTTTTGGTCTTCGCCCCGTTGAGGCCGCAGGAAAAAACCTTTTGGGGCCAGGAGCCGGTGGAAGTTGACAAGACGAATGTGGATCAGGTCATGGAAGACATGGAGCTTTCGCTTTATGTCCCGCTTCCCAAGAATCTTTGCCCGGCGGGAGGTTTGACCCTCGGGTTCCAGAGGCTGAAAGACTTCCATCCGGATACAATCATCGCCAACACCCCTTTCCTCAAGAACCTGCGGGAGGCCATAAAATTTATCGAGGACTCCAGATTCAAAGGCCTGTCTGATGAAGAGACGTGCGCGCGGTTGAAAAGTTGGCCAGGCCTGCCCATCGAGATAAAAGTTGAACCTCGCAGAACCAACCGAACCAAATCGAGCCCATCCAGCCTGATCGATGATATTTTAAATAAGGTCTCGCTGCCCGATGAAGGTTCCGGCCCCTCTACAGAAATGCAATCCTGTAGCTCTCAGATTGAATCCCTTCTGCGGCAGATTTTAAAGCAAATCTTTTTGGATGAGGATTTCAGGAATCTTGAATCGGTCTGGCGGGGGCTAAGATTTCTCCTAAAGCAGGAAGGGGGAAATGGAGAGGTCAGGCTCGGCATCGTCCCGGTCTCTCTCGAAACCCTTGAAGAAACTCTAAATCATTTATTGCCGGGGTTGATCCAGGACCTTCCTTCCCTGATCATTCTCGACCTTCCTTTTGATAATTCACCCCGAAGCCTTGAAATTCTCGAAAAAATTGCTTCGTTCTCCGAGACCCTTCTTGTCCCGGCGGTAGGCTGGATCACTCCTAAGTTTTTTTATTTGGAAAACTGGCAAGATCTGCCCCAACTCCCATTCCTGCCTCATTATCTTGAAGAGCCGCCCTTCGCCAAATGGCGCCAGTTAACCAAGACCTCCTCGGGCAGATGGCTGGCCGTAACCTGCAACCGTTTTTTAGTGCGGTTTCCCTACGGGACGGATAACAAGCCGGGTTTGGTTCAATTCGAAGAATCTGAAAACCTTTGGATCAGCCCGGTCTGGGCCGTCGGAAACCTCATCGCCCAAAGCTTCGTTAAAAGCGGGTGGCCGACCCGTTTCACGGAATGGCAGAGGATTAGGCTTGATCAT
>JAOUFX010000936.1 GCA_029857975.1 Deltaproteobacteria bacterium
AACTCCGAAAACTGAACAATCTGTCTGCGGACCAACCGCTTCGTATCGGGCAAAAGCTTCTGGTCTCACCTCGACGTTAATAATCATATATTGTCCGACATGAAGAAGTGCCGAAGTAAGGATTATCAAGAACAATAGCCGCTACCGTATTTTACCTTCCCTCTCACCCTTCGAATGCCAAAAGTCAAGCCCTATTCCCCTCTTTCCATAAATCCTCCAGAAGGTTAGGGGTTAGGTTGTTGGATTTACCAAACTACGGGTAGGATAACAACTAGCCCAAAAAATACTCTTTTCTGACCAGGCAATCAACAGGAAAAATGCCCATCATAATAGCTCCGATTTTCAAGCCCAAATTGAAGATTTACATTTGAACTATTGCATCCGGAAGGAAAATTCTAAAAAAAACATTTCAGGAAGTACTCCGCATTCAAGATATCGTGCCACTCTCCGCACCTTCCCCGAGGCAGGCTTAGATCCGGATATGGTTTTCATATCTTAACTTTTCCCTTCAAATAAACAAGCGGAGGCCCTTTCAGACCCGTCTTTTTCCAAATCACCAAATAAGAAACCTCACCTATTTCTTCTTCTGAATGTGAGGCAAATTGAAATGAATTGAATCCTTTCCTAAAGTTTAGCCGAGAATCTGTTTCCAACATTAAACAGCTTTTGTAACCTTTAACCCCAAATAGTGAAAAATAACACCAGAATTAATAATTGAATTATCCAGCCGATCACACAAACCCCTATGGCCCGTAACGTGCTCGTATAGTCAAGAGCTTGTTTAACCGCAATCACCGTGGCTATGAGCATCCAACCTAAAGCCCCCATAAAAACCACCCAGGTCAAACCAGGGATGATGCCTAATACTCTTATCAGGCCCGGGGAGCTTGAAAAGCCAATTGTACGCAACAACTCGCCTAGATTTGCCTTGGTTTGTGGCTCTGGAAAAAGTTTCGCACCAATAAAGTAAGTGAGGTAGGCCCAGCCGAACCAAGCAATCAGGGCAAAAACCGTTCCCATCAAAATATCGGTATGCCATTCTTTCCCAATGCTACCTATCCCAGCCGCTATACTGGAAAGAACAACCACCCCTATCGCTTGCCCCGTTGCTCCCTTATCAGCTTCAACCTCCTCATATAGATTAACATCTAATTTGGCAGCTCTAAAAATACGATCTATCAGTTTGGGCATTATCTCCTCCCACAATTTATTTCGACCTATCTTGCTCTATTTACCCAAAATCATAGCACATTAGAGGATTTATTCTTTTTAATACAGCCTGTCTACCGCTTCTTTCACGATAAAACGCGATTCTAAAGGCATCACCTACATTTCAGTTTAGGTAATCTATGCCTTTCAGAGGCTAAAAAGTTCGGATTTCGTGCCAATCTATGCACTTTGGCAAAATTCCCGAGATAATAAGTATATCCAAACCCTTAATGATTATGGGAGAACTTACACCCTTTGACAGAATATGTCCAATCGACGATTTCAGGACGATTTGAGGAAGTACTCAACGCCTCCCCAGACACCGTCTGTCAGATAAAATGTCGGTCAAGACACAGGAAGGAAGTGTGGTGTCTTCGAACAATGTCTGTCGGGTCAAATCTTGCTTATCACCTCTTTAAATTCCTTCCAGAAATGCCTTCCTTTACTGTCCCCAAGCCCAAAATTCAAGACTTTTTCCTTTCCGAGGGGTAGGATAAGGGGTCAAAAGCCAGCCCTTATCACCCTGTCCTTTGTGTTTTTGGTTGAGAGGGTTAGCGGGTGGAGGGCAGGTTAGGAAAACCATTTTCTCAGAAGAGCTTTGCCATTATTAGTAATCGTGAAGCGAACCGTTATATCTACCTTCCCGTAACCCATTTGGGTTTTCGCTTGTGTCATGTAGTCCAATCCAATTAAATGATAAAGTAGGAATGGCATTCCCACAATCCCAAAATCATTCCGAGAGGCATTCTTCATCGCATTTATCCCGTATTGAGTTATTGTCTTGAGGATTAAATGTCTTTTCCCCAATATTACCCGGGGCCGATCCCATCATCAAGACCATTCCTAAAATCCTCCCCGAGCTTTCTTCACCGGAAAAAGAAGAAAAGGACGGAGGCGACTTCTTTAGGGACAAAGAAATTATAA
>JAOUFX010000935.1 GCA_029857975.1 Deltaproteobacteria bacterium
CCCCCAGCCCCAGGCATGACGTACTGAATCGGAATCTTTCCACCGTCCCTGAATGCAGATGATGATATCTCCATGGCGCCACCTCCTAAAACATCATTGTGAGTAAGGAATAGATAAGAGAAAAAAACAGTTATGTATAAGAAGAACTTGCTCAAAGTTTTCAAATTCATCACCTCCTTCTAAAAAAACAGTCGAGCCTTTTTCGAATAACCAACTGAGTTAGCCAACGTTCCTAACAAAACCAGCCCCTCCGCGGAGCTTCCGGGCAATGATCACCTGCGGGGCTTTCAGCAGAAGCAGGTCTCCGTCCTTCATGTGCTGGCGATAATTTTTAAGGATATGAAAATTCTGGGGGGGTTTACTATCTTTTTGGAGAAGCAGGCGGTAAAATGTGTAGTCGATTTCAAGAAGGGGAAAATGCTCGAAGTACTCCGTTACGCTCTGCCCTACGCTCCGTGCACCATGCGCTTTGCGTTGCTTTCTGCCGTGCCCGATCCATCCAGCATACCGGTCGCTGGCTGTCCCGATTAAAATCCTTTGATGGAGCTCCCGAAATAGGAAACTCTTTTTCCCGCCCTGAGCGTTTTCAGCCATAAAGGCTTCAGATTCTGGTCCGTGAATCAAGGTACCTTTTATATTGCAGAAGAGAAGAAAGCGCCCTTGCCGCCTCCTGCTCGGTGGCATGAACCGAGATGCCGGAACGATACATTCTTATGAGGAGGTCCAGGAGTGCTTCCCGCGTGATCGAACCGAAAAACCGCGAAAGCGGCGATTCTGCGGCCGCGTATTCCATAAAGGTGATAATTGCGATAGGCTTTCGCACTTTCTCCTGGGCTTTGATAATTCCTTCCATCATCTCCTTCCTCAAGACCGACATATACTCAACAATCATGTCCACATTTTCATCGAGACCGCAAACCTCGGTGGCCTTAGGATATAGAGTTTGGTCAAAGGAGGAGGCAAGGCTCAGGTCGACGGGATTGGAGATGCTCGCTCCAAATTCGGGGACAAACTCGGCCAGCCTTTTTTCCGTCTCAGCGGAGAGCTTCGCCAGTCGTAACCCTTCCTTTTCGCAGGCATCGGCAGCCGAAACCGCGGGTCCTCCCGGTCCCGAAAGTATCGCCACCCGATTCCCGGCAGGGAAATGCGGATTCTGGAAGGCCGTAATAAACCCCATGAGCTCGGTCAGGTTTTCCACCTTTATGATCCCTGACTGGCGGACAGCCGCTTCCCAAATCTGGTGAGACCCGGAAAGGGAGCCCGTGTGCGAACCCGCGGCCTTCCTGCCTCCCGCCGTCTGGCCCACTTTCCAGAGGAGAACGGGCTTTTTAAGCGAGATCGCCCTTGTGAGGGAAAGGAACCTTCTCCCATCCTCAAGCCCTTCCAGGTAAAGGACGATCAGGCGAGTTTCCGGATCATACCCCAGGTACTCCAGGAAATCATTCACCCCCAGATCAGCCGAATTTCCCACGCTGACCATTTTGCTGAACCGCACTCCCCGGCCGCCCGCGAAAAGCCCCAGCATATTGGCCAGAGATCCGCTCTGGGAAAGGAAAGCAACGGTTCCGATTTCCCTGGGCATTCCGGGAAAAAACGAAAGCCCGCTGGATGGACAGTACAGCCCCATACAATTGGGCCCGAGGAGGCGAACCCCACCGCTTCTGGCTTTCCGCAGAATCTCGGCCTCGGACCGACTTCCCTCTTCCCCCTTCTCCCTAAAGCCCGATGAAAAGATAACCGCCGCTCCCACCCCCTTGGCGGCGCAGTCTTCAATCAACGCTGGTACTGCTTTGGGGTGCACCGCGACGATCACCAGATCCACCGGCCCCTCAATTTCCTTCACGCTGGGATAACAGCGGAGACCCATCACCCGGTCTTCCCGGGGATTTACCGCGTAAAGGTTCCCCTTGAAGCCAATGTCCAGGAAACTGAGAAGCAGGAGATTCCCCAGGCGATAGCTCTTGTCACTCACCCCCGTCACGGCGATCGAGCAGGGATGGAAGATATTTTCGATTTGCGAAACAATCTCAGCGGGCATTTTTGCCTCTCAGCATGCCGATAGTAATGAATGCCCCTCTGAAAAACCAAAATGTTCCGGCGTGCTTCGAAGATTTTTGGTCTTCCCAAATTCTG
>JAOUFX010000078.1 GCA_029857975.1 Deltaproteobacteria bacterium
CCTTCGTCCAGGAGTTCCTTCACCGCCTCCTGAACGGCATGGCGGTCTTCATCGGGGAGCCCCTTGACGACATCCTTGATGTAATATTTTTTCTTGTCCCCTTTGGATTTCTCCCGAAAAAATTCCCGTACTTTTTCTTTGGTATCGGCGCTCATTTTCAACCCCACTTAAATTGGGTAGTGGTCCGGAAAGTATTCGGGGCCAGGGTAAAATCATCAATATGCTTGTCCGTAAATTCAATCCCTGTCAAGCGGAAGAATCTTTCCCAACCAACCCGATCAATCCATTCCCCCATGCGTTCATGCTTGCGTCCATGCTTGGCGTAGGTCTCCACAATATTCTTAACCGCCGCTACCGTCTCCGGCCATCGCGGCGGGTTGTTGGGCAGGTAGGGGATGACTAATTTGGAAAACATGGGAGCGGAACGGGCGTTGGATACTTTTCCCCCCACCCAGATGGAAATGCCATCATTTTCTGCGTCGGCCAGGGGAAGAGCCGGACACACGGTATAGCAGTTACCGCAGTACATGCACTTTTCTTCGTTGATGACCACGCTCTTGGTCTTGGGGTCCGGACGGATGGCTCCGGTCGGACAGGATGCTATGGTGGTGGGAATCTCGCAAACATTGGGAACCCGGGAATGGTCCGGCTTGGGGACGGTCCGGTGAATTCCCAGAATGGCGATGTCCGAACAGTGTACGGCGCCGCACATGTTCAAGCAGCAGGCCAAAGCGATTCGAACATGGGCAGGTAATTTCATGGTAACAAAATAATCATAGAGCTCATCCATGACCGCCTTCACGGGTCCGGAGGCATCTGTGGCTGGGGTGTGGCAATGAACCCATCCCTGCGTATGAACGATATTGGTTATGGAGTGCCCCGTTCCACCTACGGGATAGTTTTTGCTCTTGAGCTCAGCAATGAGAGCATCCACCCTGTTTTTATCGGTTAAAAGAAATTCCACGTTATGGCGGCTGGTAAAGCGCAGGTAGCCACCGCAGTATTTATCGGCGATTTCGCAAATTTCCCGGATGTGGTCGGTGCTCAAGAGTCTTCCTGACCCCGCCCGAACCGTATAAAGCTCGTCCCCGGACTCCGCCACGTGCTTCAGCAGCCCGGGCTTGAGAATCTCATGGTACTTCCATTTCCCGTAATTCTTCTGCATTAACGGCGGCATCAAATCTTTATAGTTAGGCGGTCCGATATCAGTTTTGGCCATGGCTACTTTACCTCCTTCTTGATCTCTTCGGGCCAGAAGAATACATAAGGGTTCGCCCGCGGGGCTTTGACCATCTGCGGAATCGGCTTCAGTCCAACGGCCTTGAGGAAAGTCCGCATTCCCATCCGGTTGATCAACTCCCCCAGTCTTTCCCTGGATTTTCCGTTCTCATCCCACCAATCCTGGATTTTTGCGATCAGTTCTTTCAATTCCTTATACGGGGGTTCCAGCTTCATGAAGGGCACGATCAGCGTAGAGAGTAAAGCGCCCTGCAGAATGGGGGCTTTGCCGCCGACCAGTATGGAAGCGCCTTTTTCTTTCCCCTGCCGCAGGGCCTTAGGCATCAGGTTGATGCAGTGCATGCAGCGGGTACAGTCCCCGTCTTCAATGGAAAGGGTCTTCCCTTTCTCATCCCAGGACATGCACTTCGTCGGACAAAGATCCGTAACCTCTTCCCGGATGTTCAGACCCGAGGCCGCATACGCCTGTACTTCCTTCTGATCGATCTGAATCTTCCCCCTCCAGGTCCCAATAATCGAACAATCCGCCCGGGCGATGGCCGCCACGCAATCGTTGGCGCAGGCCGAAACCTTGATCTTGAACTTGTAGGGGAACATGGGCCGGTGAATCTGGTCCTGCAACTCCATGGTAAGATTGTAACAAATATCCAGGCTGTCGATGCAGGCCCACTCGCAGCGCCCCGGCCCCACGCAGGCGCTGGGCGTCCGGAGGGCCGACCCGGACCCTCCTAAATCAAAACCGGCATCCGAAAGGTCATCAAAGCAGGGCTGAAGATTCTCCGTTTTGGTTCCCAAAAGAATAATGTCCCCGGTGGACCCATGCATGTTGGTCAAACCGCTGCCGTGCTTGTCCCAAACGTCGCACAGGGCCCGGAGGGCCTTCGTTGTATAAAACCATCCCGTCGGATGATTCACCCGCAAGGTGTGGAAGTGTTCCACGCCGGGGAATAGGTCGGGCCGGTCCGAGTATCTTCCGATCACGCCCCCGCCGTATCCCTTGACCCCCACGATTCCCCCGTGCTTCCAGTGCCCGATCTTTTCCTTGTAGGAAAGCTCGAGCTGACCCAAGAGATCCTGGGCCATGGGTTTCTTCTCCGCAGCCTGCTTAATGTCTTTCACGAAGCTCGGCCACGGCCCCTTTTCCAATTCATCCAATAGAGGGGTTTTTGGTTTCGCCATCTCTTTTTCCTCCATTTTTTATTTCAATCACGCACTGAAAAAAATAATCCTTTGCTCTGTCCAAATCCTTTAAAAGTTTGGTCACCTCCTTAAAATTTTTATTGGGACGCAGATTTTCGCAGATAAACGCAGATATATACTTTTTTGAATCCTTTTTATTTTTACCCAAATTGAGCGATTCTTTAAACCACAGAGAACATGGAGATTAATTGCATAGTTTAAAACAAAATAAGCTCAATCTTTTCTCTGTGCTCTCATATAATCAATTCCTCAGATAAAATGTTTCATTGTTTTCACTTAACGAGTGCACAGAGAAAAACAGCGAAAAGGAGTTTATTTCCTTGATTTATCTTAACTTTCCTCTGTGCCCTCTGTGGTAAATCGCCTTTTTTAGGTTTTAATATCCAGAAAATCTGCATTCATCTGCGTCCAACAAGAAAATTACTATACAATAAATTTAATAGGACACAGATTTACGCAGATAACCGCAGATAATTATTTTCTTTTTAGTTTATCCTGATAATCTATGTACATCCGTGTCCAAAAAGGAATTTCCTATACTATTAAATTGGAAAGGTGTCGCGAAGGCGCCTATCAACGATCAGGCAGAAGGTCCATTCAACCGGTGGCCTTTCTACTGTGTCTTCTAAAAAAATAGTTCTTTTTTAAAATTGCGGATGTGAATGTATTCGCTTCAAAGATCTCACTGTCCGAGCGCAAATCCCATTTTCATTATGATTGACTAACCCTCTTGAAGTCAAGAGGTTTTTAAAGTTGCTTGGCATCCAGCATGCGTCCCCGGGGACAGGTCACCGTGCGAAAATCGAGAGAGAGTTTCTTCGCCTTATTTGAACACTGCCTTCCCCTGCCGCATTTTCTTTCTCAAAATGGCCTTGATCACTTCCATGGAAATAAATACGACCCCTCCAAAACTAAGAATGACCCGAAGGTCGGAAGTCGTCGGCTTGAGGATTTCAAAGGCTCCGCGGATCGATGGAATTTCAATCAATATGGCCGTAAGCACCACTTGAGACGCAACCGCCAGAATCAGCCATTTATGGGGAGGGACTTTGAAGATGCTGTAGCGCATCGAGCGGAAGTTGAGGGCGATGATGAGCTCGATGGCGATGAACAGAAAAAAGATCCCAGTCCGCGCATGTTGAATATCCGCCAGTTCGTGGAAGAAGAGATAGAAAAAGAAAGGGATCTCGATCACCAACGCTAAGAGCAAGAAGGCCTTCACGTCCCAGGAAAATACGCTTTCTTTAGGATCCCGCGGGGGTCTTTGCATGATATCAGGGTCTGGCGGTGAAATTCCCAGGGCTAGGGCAGGAAGCCCATCCGTTACCAGATTGATGAATAAAATGGCGGCCGGAAGGAGGGGAAGATACTCCGGCCCCATCATCAGCACGACTCCGCCGATGACGACGACTTCGGTAATATTACACCGAAGAAGGAAGGTAAGGTATTTTTTAATATTGTCATAAATCCACCTTCCCCGTTCAATGGCGCTCACGATGGTTGCGAAGTTATCGTCGCTCAGGACCATGTCGGCCGCTTCCTTGGTAACTTCACTCCCCGTGATGCCCATGGCGACTCCGATGTCCGCGTGTTTAAGGGCTGGAGCGTCATTAACCCCATCCCCGGTCATGGCCACCACTTCTCCCTTCTTCTTCCAAGCTTTCACGATCTTCAACTTATCCATGGGAGAAACCCGGGCATAGACGGTCACTTGATTTACGATTTTATCGAACTCTTCGTCCGACATTTTTTCCAGCTCATCGCCTGTCAGTACGATGTCGCCTTCTTGGTAGATTCCGATTTCCCGGGCGACAGCCACGGCGGTCAATTTATGATCCCCCGTAATCATGATGGGTTTAATATGGACCTGTTTACAGGTTCTCACCGCTTCGACCGCCTCCTCCCGCGGGGGGTCCATCATTCCCACCAGGCCCAGAAAAACCAGATCCTGTTCTATACTGTCCTCTACCCCTATCTTTCCCTCGCCCACCTCTTGGTATGATACCCCCAGGACTCGCAGGGCGTCCTGGGCCATCTCTCCGTTAACTTTAAGGATCTTTGTTTTTTCTTCATCCCGGAGAGGTCTGACTTGATCCCCCTCTAAGATCGAAGAGCATTTCTCCAGGACGATCTCAGGGGCCCCCTTCATAAAGGCCCTTCTCTTCCCGTCCGGCATTTGATGGATGGTGGTCATTCTCTTTCTCTCCGAACTGAAAGGAATCTCTTCCACCCTCGGAGCTTCCGTTCTCATCTCCTTGGGATGCAAACCCGCCTTCGCCGCCAAAACCACCAACGCCCCTTCCGTGGGGTCTCCTTTAACGATCCATTTTCCTTCTTTTTCCTCTAAAACAGCATCGTTGCATAAAAGGCCTGCCTGTAGAAGCGTTTGGAAAGACGGATGGGTTGGGAAATGGGGTGAACCGGAAGAACGGAATTCTCCCTCTGGTTTATACCCCACGCCGGTGACCTCGACCGACAGCTCCCCGGTATAAATTCTCCGAATGGTCATTTCTCCTTTGGTCAGGGTCCCGGTTTTATCGGAGCAGATTACTGTCGTACAACCAAGGGTTTCTACCGCCGGCATTTTTCTGATCAGGGCATTTTTTTTGGCCATCTGATGCATCCCGATGGCCAACGAACCCGTGACAATGGCAGCCAACGCCTCGGGAACCGCAGCCACGGCCAGAGCGACGGCGAACATGATCATGGTGATAACGAACCCTAAGTCCACCTTTCCTCCGATTGCCTCCCTTACGATGCTGATTCCCGCGACTAAAGCGCAGATGGAAAGGGTGATAATCCCGAGCCACTTTCCGATTTCCTCGGTTCGTTTCTCCAAAGGGGTCTTTTCCGTTTTGACGGTCGTCATTTCCTCGGCGATTTTCCCGAACTCGGTACTCATCCCCGTAGACGTGACGGCGGCCTTTCCCCGCCCATAGGTCACGGTCGTTCCTGTGAAAATCATGTTCTTTCGATCGCTGACCCGAACATCGGCGAGTAATGGCTGGATATTCTTTCCCACGGGAACCGACTCCCCCGTTAGAGGAGCCTCATCGCACTTTAAAGAGTGGGCCTCGATCAGCCTGGCATCTGCGGGGATCTTATCCCCTGCCTCCAAGAGCAAGATGTCACCGGGAACAAGCTCCTTGGAAGGAACTTCCTCTTCTTTTCCTCCTCTCAGGGCAGTAATGGTGGGGGAGAGCATTTTCTTCAAAGCCTCGAGCGCCTTCTCCGCTCGATATTCCTGAATAAACCCCAGCAGGGCGCAGAAGATGACGATGACCAATATGAGCCCCGCGTCAAAGATCTCTCCGACCAGGGCCGAAAGCAAGGTTGCCGCGAGCAGGATAAGAATTAAGACGTTTTTAAATTGATTCCAGAAAATGGTCCCAGGGGAGATTCCCTTTTCTTTTTTTAGTTCGTTGAAACCAAATCTTTCCAGCCGGCTTTTTATTTCCTCCGCGGAAAGACCCTGATGAGCGTCCGTATTCAATTCTCCCAACACTTGACCTACATCTATCGAATGCCAGGGTGAACCTTTCATGCGACTTTATCTCCTACCATGGAAATTTCGCACTTCATACAAACGTCTTAAATGAAGTAACATTACCCCCACCCTAACCCTCCCCCCTTGAGGGGGAGGGAGGGGTGGGGGGTAAAATGATTTATTTCGTTTGTATTAGTTTATAATGCCTTCAAGCAAAGATAATCAAATGAGCCCATCCTGAATATTCGGGGTAATACCCAGAAGAGATATTAGCTCTGTTCTTGGAAAATTGGAGAAATTTGCTCAAATGGGGGTCAGCGAAAAAAATTAAGGGATGGCCGTCAACCTATTCCTTCCCCAAATCAGGAGTCTTGACCGCCGGAGCCCCTTGCCCGGCAATTTTCCAGCGCATGTAAAGTTTTCCTACTACGATCACGCCGACGGCCCCGATTATTTCCACGCTATATTGTAATATTTTGCCCGGTTCAATCAACTTGACCATAAAGGGATCGGTCATAATCATCTCTCCCCCTACTCTTCCCAGAACAGCCGCCCCGATGTAAACAATAATCGGGTATTTATCCATAAGCATGGAGAGGAGGGTGCTGGTAAAAACCACAAAAGGAATACTCAGGGCCAGCCCAAAAATCAGCAAGAAGATGTTTCCCTTGCAGGCCCCCGCCACAGCCAGGATGTTATCGGTGCTCATGATGATGTCGGCGATGACGACAATCCGGATGGCCTGCCAGAAAGTGGTGGCTTCCTTCTTGAATTTTTCCTCTGGCGCTCCCTCGATCAGGAGCTTCACCGCAATCCAAAGAATGAGGATTCCCCCTGCAAGTTTGATAAGGCTGATTTGCAAGAGCTGGGCCACGAAGAAGGTAATGACCACCCGCAGGGCAACTGCCGCCCCTGCTCCGAAGATGATTCCGGTCCTTCTCTGTTTTCCCCGCAGGTTTTTGACCGCTAAGGCAATGACCACGGCATTATCTCCGGCCAGGACCAGATCGATGAGTACGATGCACAGGAAAGAAGCGCAGAAATCCCAGGTGAAATCAATCCTGCCCAGGAAACCGAGATCAATCCCGCCCGCCCAGGCGGAGGGAGAAAGATGCAAGATAAGCAGGGAGGTAACGGCTGCAATCCTCAATGAACGTCGGTCAATTATTTTTCCCCTCATGGCAATCAATCCCGCCTGAAGTTGAAAATGAATGGTATCAATTTAGCTTTTTAAAAAGGCAAGCTAAATTTCATTGAAAAATGAAAATTGCAAATCGAAAAATGCCAATTTTCTCTGAAAGGGATTAATCATTTTGAATTTTGCATGTAAGTTTAGACTTTTTCAAAAGTCTAAACTGTTACAATGAATGGAAGAAATAGTTTATCAAACTTTTGCTGAAAATCAATATTTTTTCCATCCCCCTTTAATAAGTGTTATATACTTTATAAATCCTTATGGTGATCATGGCGGACTTAAAAGTTTAGGGGAAGACCGTGCCTTTTCTCGCCTTGGAAGATGGAAAACTTTTTTATGAAATCAGCGGCAAGGGACGCTGGCTTGTCCTCATCCACGGGGCTTGGGCTTCTCATGAATGGTGGAGATGGCAAGGAGCGGAATTATCCCGCCGCTACCGCATCCTTTCCTATGATCTTCGAGGGCACGGCAGATCCAGCCCGCTTCCCTTGGGGTACACCGTTGATGGATTTAGCCGAGACTTGGAAATTCTGGTTCACCGCGCGGGAATGGAGGAATTGGCCCTGATAGGCTGGTCCCTGGGAGGATTGATCTCCCTCCGTTACTGCGCAAAAAATCCCTCGCAGGTAAAAGCCCTTGTTCTGATCGCCACCCCGGCGCAGGGCGACCCAAAATTGAAAAGAAGGATCCAGTTTCAATACTGGCATGCCCGGCTCAGTCTTATGTTCAATCTGGCCGCACCCCGAAAATATGATCGCTTGGACCAGTCATTCCCCGGCGAAAGGAAAAGGGTTGAAGAGGAATTAAATGACCTGCTCCATTCCGCAGCGCCCCCGGAAGTCCGGGAATGGATCAGGGCCGACCTGGAACGCCTCCCCTCCAGAGACTACCTGGCAATCGCCAAGAGCTTCTGGGATTGGAAGGCGGAAAAAGACCTGGCCCGGGTCCGGGTTCCCACTCTGATCCTGGCGGGAGAAGAAGACCGCCGGACCCCGCCCGCCTCCGCCCGGGAACTTCACCTGAAGATCCCCGATTCCAGCCTGATGATCCTGGCCCAAGCCGGACATTGTCTGCCTCTGGAACGCCCGGAACGAGTCAACCGGGAAATCACGGAATATCTCCAAAGGGTGGGGTATGGAGGAGAAAGCGGCTTCCGAACCTTAGAGGAACAGAGAATCGGAGGAGATACTTCAGAAATCCCCTTTTCAAGGGGGTCTCAGGAGTAGATTTTTTCCATCTGCAGGCGACGGATCTTTTCCGTGCCCTCTTCCATCCGGGAGGCGACTTCTTTCGCCGAAGCCCCCTTAACGGTTTGACTGGCTGCCTGGTAAACTTCCCGTTCCGCCTGTTCGAGCGCCGCCAGGAAGGCAAGGTAATCTTTCCGGCTGGGGTAAGCATCCCTCACCAGGGAAGGATAATCCTTCCCCTCCGCTTCCAGCAGGCGGCAATAATGATCAATGAGCAGGTCGATTTCTTTCATTTGCTTTTGACGAATCTTGCTGGAGTAAATTCCCTTGGCGTCCGCAGCCAGGATTTTATCTGTTTTCTCTTTAACTTCGGCTTTGGCCTGCTCCTTGGCCTTTCCCCGGTCGATCATCCCGAAGGCGGCTTCCAGCGCCATTTTTTTGGTGAACAAGAAGTTCAGGGAAAAAGTT
>JAOUFX010000937.1 GCA_029857975.1 Deltaproteobacteria bacterium
CTCGGGGATGGGAGGTTAATATCTCGAACCTCATTGCCCGGCCTATCTCCGGGATTTCCCAACAACCCGGTCCCGCAACTGAAACTGCAAAGGGAAGAATCTCTTCCCTGGATTGCGCAAAGGTCAGGGCCTGATAGGCTTTGGTCAGGCAAAGTCCTTGGGGAAGCTGGAGGCTCTTATTGGGTTCCGGACTGTCCAGAAGATGATTAATGGCCAAAATGTGGCTAAGTCCTACCCGGCGCAAATGCCCTAAAATTTTTTCTGTGGCATACCGCAAAGATCTAAGGCGGAGGGGTAGCGGCTGGGCGATCAGGGAAGAGATATCCAGGGTGATCGAAATCTTCTTCTGACTCCTCACCAATGCAGGAAACTTTTCCTTAAGGAGATTCTGCCAGAAATCCTCTTCCGCCCGGAAGATTTCGGCCATTTGCACCAGCATCTGGCGCAACCGGGGGTTATACTGCTGGAGGATGGGGAGGAGTTGATGGCGGATCCGGTTGCGCAAGAAATGAAGGGAACGATTGGAAGGATCGGTTAAAAAAGCTACCTTCCTTTCCTGCAGGAAGCATTCTACCTCTTCCCGCCAGGACTCAATGAGAGGCCGGATGAAAACTTCCCCGCGCACGGGAGGGATTCCCCCAAGTCCGCGGGTCCCGGAACCGCGGAGGAGTCGCATAATAATCGACTCGGCCTGGTCGTCCGCCGTGTGCCCGAGAGCGATCTTCGTAGCCTGGTGAATTTTGGCTGCTTCCAGAAGGAAGGAATATCGTACTTCCCGCGCCGCCTCCTGCAGGGTTAGGCGTTGTTCCTTTTGTTTTTCCCGTACTTCCATCTTCCGGCTGATAAAAGGAATCCCCAATTGCGCCGAAGCCTTACGGACAAAGGATCTTTCAGCTTGTCCCTCCGGGCGGAGACCATGGTCCAGATGGGCAACGACTAAGGAAAGACGAAAATCCCGCCGCAGTTCCCAAAGAACGTGGAGGAGAGCCATGGAATCCGCGCCCCCGGAAACACCTACCACGACTCGTTCTCCAGGTTGGAGCATGGCATATTTTTGGATCGTTTTTTTAGCCTCCCGGACAAAGGGGTTCACGTTTTCTCCTGATTTTCCTCATAGCGGGCCAGGGTGAAAAGCAAGTCGGCGAGGCGGTTGAGGAACCGCAGCACATCAACATTATCGATAATTTTCGCCTGGAATAAACGCACGGCTTTGCGTTCCGCCCGGCGAACAATGGCTCGAGCCAGATCGATGGCTGCCGACGCCATCGTCTCACCGGGTAAGATAAACTCTTTTTTTAGTTTGACTTCCACTTGTAAAGCTTCGATCAAACGTTCCAGACGGGTGACATGCTCCGGGGTAATTTGGTAGGAGTACCTTTTCATATCCTCCGCAACAGTGGCCAGCTCCGCCCCAAGAACGAGGAGATCTTTCTGGAGGTCCAGGATGATTTCTTTGGTCTTCAACCGGGTAGCCGCCGCTCTGGCAATTCCCAAGGCGGAACTGGCCTCATCGAGGGTGCCGTAAGCTTCCGGCCTTGGTCCGGATTTGGGAATCCTCTGACCCCCCAGCAGGCTGGTAAAACCTCGGTCTCCTTTTTTGGAAAACTTCATGAACCCTCCTCCTTACCTTTTTCAAGATTCCTGGCGCCAGACCGCCCGCCTTGCGGTTTCCCCGGAAAATTTTTCGCCACGAGTTCTTTGAGTTTCCGTACTTCTCCGGGCAGAAGGTTGCGGTATTCACCGGGCCGAAGCCTACCCATGGACAGCCCGGCAAAGGCAACCCGCTTCAGTTTCAATACGGGGTAGCCGAGCTTTTGCCACATTCTTTTCACTTGCCGGTTTCTTCCTTCGTACAAAACCATTTCCAACCATAAGTTGTCCTCGGTTCCTCTCAGGACCCTGATGCGGCAGGGAGCCGTGCGGCCGTCCTCCAAAAAAATTCCCCGGCTTAACCTCCCGATCTCTGCGGGACCGGGCTGGCCTTTAATTTTCACCTGGTAGGTGCGGGGGGTACGAAAAGAAGGGTGAGTCAAGCGATGGGCCAGTTCCCCATCATTGGTCAAAAGGAGAAAACCCTCGGCATCATAATCCAGGCGACCCACGGGGAACAGCCGAGTCGGCGGAGCC
>JAOUFX010000939.1 GCA_029857975.1 Deltaproteobacteria bacterium
CGCCATGTCCAATTATTTGGGCTCCTTGGTGGGGATTGATTTTTCCAGGCCTTAGGGTTTTCCGGATTGGGTCACCCAGAGGCATGCTTCCCTTCCCTCCGTAACCTGCAGTTAGGCTGCTCCTTCTGTCCAAGGTTTTTCCTCGGCCATGGAAAGAATGAAGGCGCTCAATATGGAAATCACTCCCATGATCGAGAAGACCTGGATAAAGCCGATGTGCTCGGAGAGAAAACCAACGATTAAGGGAGCGGTAGAAGCAGTTCCCATGCGCAAAGTGTACATAAACCCGAGGGTTTCTTCCCGCCGGTGGGAAGGGATCAACTCGATCATGAAAGTGTCAGCCAGGCCGGAATGGCCCGAGACGAAGCACCCCATCAATACAAAAGTAAGATACATAAACCAGGGAGCGCTTAAAAAGGTTAATCCCAGGATGGCCAGACCGGCGATGATGAACCCACCGATGATCACAGGTTTCCTCCTTTCCATCCAATCCATCAAGGCTCCGAGGAAAGGGCGGCAAATCGCTCCAGCCAGAGACATCAACCCATAGACTGCGGCGGCTTTTTCGGTGCTGTAGCCGCGCTGATCCACCAGGAAGAGGGGCAAAAAGGTCATGATGCCGCTTTGGACGATCCCCCAAACGGCCAGGGCCAGGAGGTAGATTCCCAGGGGGCGGGAAAAAAATGGCCAGCTCAAGATCTTTCCCTTGTTCTGGAAATCGACCCTCTGATGTTTCAGAAAGAAAAATAAGCTCACTCCCGCCACCAAGCCCAGGGAAGACCATACCTGTAAGGGAACCCGCCAGCCGTACGTCGCAAGAAGAAACACGACTAAAAAAGGGGCTATTACCTGACCCATGGCACTGGCGCTTAGGTGGAATCCCATGGCCCGTCCCAGAAAGTCTCTTTTAAAGATTCTGGAAAGCATGGCCACCGCCAGAGGATGATAAGTGGCACGTCCGATTCCGCTGCAAGCAGAAATCCATACCAAAGCCGCATAGCTTGCGCTGAAACTGGCCAGAAGCATCCCAGCCGACGACCAAATCATCCCCCCCACCAGAATGGTGGAAACGGGCGCCAGGTGAACGAGATAAGAGGCAGGAGCTTGCAGAAAACTTCCGAAAACCCGGAAAAGGGTGTAAAAAGCTCCCATTTCGGTGTAAGAAAGGTGAAAGTGCTCCCGGATAGCCGGCAAGAGAGGAGGGATGACCCAACCAAACCCATCGTTGGCAGCATGGGCCAGCATGAACATCAGCAAAATGGCCCAGCGATGTTTATGATTCGTCTCCATAAGAAACCTTTTCCTGGATCAAATTCATAAAAAAGCCTACAGCATGATTGAGCATAAATCAATAGTCTGATGGGGGGACCCTGAAGATTGCAGGAAAACAGGGGTAAGGCCTTGGAGGGGTGAGAATCAAAGGCCCCGAAAGAAAGTCAAAATGGGGAGGATATCTTGCTACTTATTCTTCGGTTTGGTTTTTTTAATGATTTTCAGGCCGTAGTTTGTGGCCATATAACTCTCAAAATCCCTGAGATAAGTTTTGAGGTGGGATTGTTTTTTCCCGCCCAATCTCTTCAGTTGAATCAACACTTCCCGTCTGGTCAACATAGCGATTCTATAAACCGCAAAAAACAAGCCAATGGGTTATGAATTTGTAAAAAATGACTTTTAACGGGTTCGTAAAAAATCCTTTTAATCCCATTTTCGTCATTCCGCGAAAGCGGGAATCCAGTTAATTCAAGTAGTTTTGTCCGCCTGAGGCGGACTGCTTGCGCAGGAGTGACGGCTTTTCCGACTTTCTGCGAGATCATCACTTTTAATCGTTTTTAAAAAACTTTCCTTTTTGCCCATCCGGGGAAAATGGAAAAAATTTTCACTTTTTTGCCGATTTATTTCACTTGGGAAGAAATGGGTACCAGGTCGACACTTGCCCACCTTAACTTTTTAGGTTCACGAATGATCACTTATCAACCGGGCGGGAGGGTGTTTTTTTCACCCTCCCGCCCGGTTCCGGCGCTGGAGAATCATCCCGGGCCCGGGGTTCAGGGCGCTTCGCTTGGCATCATGAGGCACTGGTTGTTTCGTGGATTGGGCGGGAAAAGGCATCCAGCCTCATTCTGC
>JAOUFX010000938.1 GCA_029857975.1 Deltaproteobacteria bacterium
CCTGAAATCATGAGGGAAAATAAAAAGTGAAGGGGGGCAAGAATTATCGGACTAAGAATGGTGGATGTCGGATTGGTGATTTAAGCGAATTTATTCTTGACTATTATCCCCCAAAGTCGATAATTTTCTAAGAGGGTGAGAAAAGTCTCGATCCTACACCGATATTAAAAATCTTTTTTAATCTCGGCCACGCCCTTCGCCGAGTTTAAATCCCCGACCAAAAACTTGCAGGGAGAATTTATGCGCAAAACCAAGATTGTCTGTACGATCGGCCCAGCCAGCCAATCCAGAGAGGTTCTCAGGCGTATGATCCTCAAGGGCATGGACGTCGCCCGCCTGAATTTTTCTCATGGCTCTCAGGAAAGTCACGGCCAAACCTACTTCCTCCTGAGAAAACTGTCTGATAGTTTAGGGAAACCTCTGGCCGTTCTCCAGGACCTCCAAGGACCGAAAATGCGCATTGGCACGGTTAGCAATGGGCAAACCCTTCTCAAGAAAGGATCCACCTTCATTCTGACAACCCGCCAGACCCTTGGATCTGCACAGCGGGTGTATACCACTTACCGTCATCTGCCTCAAGATGTAAAGCCGGGTGACCCAGTTTTACTCGGTGATGGCTACCTGCGAGTGCGCGTGAAGGAAGTGAGGGGGAAAGAAGTCATAACGGAAGTAGAGGAAGGGGGCATGTTGAAGGACCGTATGGGCATTAATCTCCCGGGGACGAATCTCTCCGCACCCTCCCTTACTTCCAAGGATCTGAAAGATTTGGCTTTCGGCCTTTCTTTGGGAGTGGATTACGTGGGCATGTCCTTTGTCCGGCAGGCTCAGGACATCCAGGGTATCAAAAGAGCCATGGCCCGATTGGGAAGAGAGGTTCCCGTGATCGCTAAACTGGAACGGCCGGAGGCCATTTCCAACCTCGGCGACATCCTGAAGGCTGCCGATGGGGTAATGGTGGCCCGCGGGGACCTGGGGGTGGAAATGCCCTTAGCCCAGGTCCCCATTCTCCAGAAAGAAATTATCAAGCAGGCCAACCAGCAAAGGCGTTTTGTCATCACAGCTACCGAGATGCTGGAATCCATGATCGAACACTCACGGCCTACGCGGGCGGAAGCTTCGGACGTAGCCAACGCCATATTCGACGGCACCGATGCCGTGATGCTCTCGGGCGAGACGGCTGCGGGAAAATATCCGGAAAAAGCTTTGACCGTGATGGCGGAGATAGCCTCGACGGCAGAATCGTGCCCCCTCTTTTCCAAGGCTGAACTTTTGAACTCCCCCCAGCAAGACTCCATCCCGGATGCAGTGGCTCAGGCAGCTGTCCAGGCTGCCGAACGCTTGCAGGCCCGGGTAATCGTGGCTTTTACCCAATCCGGGGCCACCGCTCTTTTCGTCTCCAAATACCGACCATCCCCACCGATCATCGCTTTCACTCCCCATGAGGACGTTTGCCGCCGCATGAGATTATATTGGGGGGTAATTCCCAAAATAATGCGGCCCATTGTCAGTACGGACCGTCTTATCGATGAGGTGGAAAAATCTCTTCTCCAGGAAAAGTGGGCGAAGCGCGGGGATATTATTATCCTTCTGATGGGAGCACCGATTTATAAGAAGGGGACTACGAATCTGTTGAAGATTCTCCGCGTGGTTTAAAAAAAACCGGCCGGTCAATGCAGAGCTTTTGCTCTCTCAATCTTTTTTCGGAGCCAACAGCAGGAGGAGTTCCTGTTGTAAGGCCAAACCCCACTCCGTTCGTTCTGATTTCAGGGAACGCTTGACCCAAGACAGCGCCCGCTTCCAATGGCGATGCGCCGGTCTCTTGCGCCCCAAGGCCTCGTGGATTCGCCCCATTTTTAAGTTGTTGTCGGCCACAAGCAGGTTGGGGAAGAAAAGGATGCTCGTCCCTTCGAAGAGGTGGTATTCGGCTGAATCCCTGTCTATATACTCCAGAAGAGTGGAAAAAAACTCATTGGAAGAATGGTATGATTTCATCGCCAGCGGAAATTTCTTTTCCTGCAATGCTTTTTCTGCTTTGGCCTTCTGCTGCACACCTCCGCGGTAGAAATCTCTAAGCTCCTTGGCATTCTCCTGGATTACCTCCAGTCCTTCATTTTCCTCGAAGAT
>JAOUFX010000943.1 GCA_029857975.1 Deltaproteobacteria bacterium
ATGCTGCCGGGTACAGCATAAGGAAGGGTTCTTAGAAAATCCATAACTTTCTTCCCCAGGAAGCTCTGGCGAACGATGAGATAGGCAATCAGAAGCCCGAGGAACGTGGCGAAAAGTGCTCCGATAGACGAAAGGAGCAAACTATTGGTGATCGACCGCAGCGTATTGGTGAATACGAGACGGTAATGGTTCAGAGTGAAGGAGCTATCCACCCCCCAAACCTTGGAGAAACCTCCCAGAAAGATTACCAGGTAAGTAACCAGGACAATTCCTGACAGCAGGAGGCAAAACCCAAAGATAGGACCTTTAATCTTCCAGGGGGTTTTTCTGATTTCCGCATGGGCCGGTGCTCCGGTAACCGTGACATAGGAACGTTTGGATCTATACCAGTTTTGGAAATAAAAAAGGAGAAAGGAAGGGATCAAAATAATCACACTCAGAGTCGTTCCCATGCCCCAGTCCAAGACCCCCAGGGTCTGGATCACTGATTCTACAGCCAGGACCGAAATCCCCCCCCCGAGTAAAGCCGGGGCTCCAAAAGCACTGAGATTGGTCATGAAAACCATCAACGTGGCGGCCATGATGGCCGGTGTAATGAGAGGGAGGGTCACCGTGCGCAACACCGTTAAATGATTCGCGCCCAAGTCCTGCGCTGAATCTTCCAGAGTGCTGTCCAGGTTACTCAAAGCCGCAGAGATGATCAAATAAGCCAGAGGAAAGGTGGTGAGAATTTCAGAGATGATTACCCCGTGGTAGCCATAGATGACCAGCTTAAATCCCAACCATTGATCCAGAAAAACGTTGATGACTCCATTCCTCCCCATAAGGAGAATGAGGGCAAAAGCATTGATGAAGGGGGGAGTGATCATGGGTAGAATGGCGGTAACCAGGAATAAAGACTTCCAGGGGAGGTCCGTCCG
Organism: Deltaproteobacteria bacterium; assembly: GCA_029857975.1. Next base: position 921 of record JAOUFX010000943.1, read on the forward strand.
GGTCATGCCGAAGGCAAAGACCATCCCCACGAAAACCGCCCCAACGGTGGCGATCACCGAGATGAAAAGGGTGTTGTAAAACACCTGGCGAAAGTATTCGCTTTTGACGAAATTGGCATAGTTGGCCAGGCCCACAAATTTCCCGCTTTCGTTCATCAAACTTTCCCGCAAAACGGCGTAAAGAGGGTAGGCCACGAAATAGAATAAAATTCCAAAGGTCAGAAGAGTAACGATTAGAACCGCTGGTTCTTTTCTTAATTTATTCATTAATCTAAGATCTAAAACCTAATGGTTTCGTAAAGAGTCCATCTGCGGCGTTGCGCTTCACCTTCGTCGTTGCAGCGTACCAGCAAGTACGCTTCACTCCTCAGGTTTTGCGCGCCTTGCATCTGGAGCTTTTTACGAAACCATAGTTCTGGTAACTTTTTACGAGATCATCAAACCTACTTGGTTTTCTTCCCCATGGCCACCTTGGCATTGAACTCATTGAGAAGTTCTTTTTTGAACTTTGATCCCCACTTGTAGTCATCCTGGAAAATTTTCATCTCTTTTAGGGGGATAGCTCCTTGGGGCGGGTTCACATCGGGTCGTACGGAATAATTGCCAAGCTTGACAGCCAATTCCTGCGCTTTCTGGGAGAGGATAAACTCCATGAATTTCTTGGCCCCATCCATATTCGGGGCTCCGGCTACAATGGCCGAGCAGGAAGGTTCGGCAAAAGTCGGGCTGGGGACGATGGAGGCGATCGGGTAACCTTCTTTGGCTAATTGGAAAACCCGGTCGTAGAAGGTAATGCAGATGGGGAACTCTCCCGTAGCCACCAGTTTGGCCGGTGCGCTTCCGCTACGGGTATATTGGGACATGTTGTTGTTCAATTTAATCAGGTAATCCCACCCCTTTTTGGACTGGATCCCTGTCTCTCCCGACTCCCGGTATAGCTGCACCATGGTGATTAAAAAGGCGTATCCGGTGCCACTGGCCGCGGGATGGGGCATGACCACCTTGTCTTTCCATTGAGCCGCCAGGAGGTCCTGGTAGGTCCTAGGCGGCTCCAGGCCCATCTTCTTCAAGGTGTTAACGTTATAGGCGATGACTAGGGGATACATTGTGGTTCCTGTGAAAGTGGATTCCTGGGGGTAGGCATATTGGGGCAGGACGTCCTTGGCGTTGGTTGGCTTGTAGGAAGCAAGCAGCCCTTCCTCT
>JAOUFX010000942.1 GCA_029857975.1 Deltaproteobacteria bacterium
GAGAATGAATTGCCATGGCAACATGGCAGGAAATCATTGAAATATTAAAAAATGGTGCAGGGAAAAATTTCTTGAAGTTTTTTTGGGGAAAAGATATATTGTTATGAGTTAAAGTTTTAACCTTCTAGAATCCTTCATGGGAAGAAAAGTTTTTAGAACAATCGTCTTCCCATCTTTGTTGGGATAGCGATCTTTTTGTTTTTTTCCTCTCCTACCCTCACCCAGCCTGGAGGAAAGGGACAAAAGGCTGAAAAACCCAAAATCTCGGCGAGTTCTCTAAGAGAAGTGGTCGTTTCCACTCGGCCTAATGGAGTGAAGGTGGAACTCAAGGCAGATGGAATCATTCCGGATTTCAATAGCTTCAAGCTTCATAATCCCCCCCGTTTGGTTCTGGATTTTTCGGGCATGTCGGATGCCTCTTCGAGAAGAAAAATTGTTGTGGGCAACCCTCTACTGAAAGATATTCGGATAGGCCAGCATACCGACAAAGTGCGTGTGGTCTTTACTTTTCCCGGAAAAGAAGTTCTTCAGTATCAAATAACCAAAGATAGCCAAAATCTCGGAGTCTTTATAGATCAGTTCAAAGAAGAAAAGGCAAGCGAAGAGAAACCACCGGAGGCCAAGATTCAAGAACCCATTCGCCCTACGGGGGAAGAACCAGAAAGTGAAATCAAGAAGTCAAAAACCTCTGCTTCTCTGCTATTGCCTGCACTTACACCCGCGCCCAAGGATATACCACGCTCTGAGGACAAGAAGCCTTCCCTCGCATCCGAAGTGGAAACAGAAAAACCTAAACTTTACATTGGAGCTAAAATTTCCCTGGACTTTATGAATGCAGATGTCCGGGAAGTCTTTCGGGTGATCGGCAATACCGCCCAAAGGGAAATCATTCCCAGCGACGAGGTTGAGGGCATGATCACTCTCCGCTTGATCGATATCCCCTGGGATCAGGCTTTAGGCGTCATCCTGGACACCCGGAATCTGAAAAAAATCGAAGTGGAAAATGTTATCCTCATAATTCCAGCTGAGAAAATGCTCAAGGAGAAGGAAAGGAAGGAAGATTAGTTATTTATCCTTCCAGAGTATGGCTATTTGGGCCGCGATGGCCGCCATAATCTCAGAGGGTTTAACTTCTTTGGCAGCAAACATCCGCCTCAACTCCAATCCGGATAATCTCCTAAGTTCAGCCCCTCCTGCGGACAAACCTACCTTTTATCCCTATCCACCCGAACAAGATCAACTGCCCGCTCAGTTCACATAAGAATCCATCGGGCAATCAGGGTTGGCATAAAATGCTGAACCATTTGTTCGAGACGCTGATTTCGAATTGAAATCAATCACGAGCCATCAAAGTATCCGGTTGTGAATTTCAGGGAGAAGCTTTCGTTTTCCGCGGGGAAATTCGCCCTCCTGCCGAATTTAACGCTAACACCTGCTATGTAGATTGTCAATCCCCCAATAAAGAGACCTCGCTCTCTTTGAGATAAGATGAAACCTAAATCCCCAGCCTGCTATCCGTGGTCAAAAGCCACATGAGTCTTATCCGAGCACCAAAATGGATCGCCGTAGCCTACGAAACGTACCCCATTGGGTACAAGGTGAAAGTCAACGGTCAATCCAAATCAATAAGGGATTATCTGTTTCTCTGATCTCCTTAACCATAAATCTTTTAGGCTGTCGCCCCAATTACATACGGCTCTTGATCTAAAAGAATTCTCCGAATCCGAATAATCAAATGCCGCGCAATCGCAATGATCGCCCGCTTCGCCCCCTTCCACTGCTTCAACCGATCATACTTCTTCCGCAGCCCCAAATCCTTCTGAATTAAAATCCAACTCGCCTCCACTAAACACGTCCGTACGCGCTTATTCCCACACCGCGTGATCCGCCCCTGCCTCACATACGAACCCGTCGAAAACTCCGAAGGCGTCAACCCAATGTACGATGCCAACTCCTCAGCTCGCTTAAACCTTGCCATATCTTGAATCTCTACCAAAATCTCCATCGCGATCAAGATCCCAATACCAGGAACACTCCGCAACAGCTGCACTCGTTTACGATATTTCTCACTTCGGGATAACTCCACAACCTTCCGGCTCACTGCAATCACTTGGCCAGTCAAA
>JAOUFX010000941.1 GCA_029857975.1 Deltaproteobacteria bacterium
CCGCGCTATTCAAACGTCCGATGGTTCGGAGATATTCACAGATACATTCTATTATGAGAGTCCGCAAAGAAGACTCTCTGAATGGACGGTAAGTGGGGCAATAAAATTGAAGGAAGCATTCGAGAAAGGGTATGGAGAAATCGCGAAACCCGCCATCGAAAAAATCTTTTTGTTGCACCTCTTCAAAGTTGACTCCATGTGGTCGGGAGCAAGCCATTGCATGCTCAAACCCATTTCCCCAGAGCTGCTCGGCCTTGGTTTTTTTAGCCATCAGTTAAAGGTCGCAAGGGTTGACACGCTCCAGCCAACATTCAAATGGGAGTCTTTTCCAAGGGAAAAAGATAGGAAAGCCGACCAAGTGGATATCTTAAATAAGATCAGTGACATAACTTATGAGTTCAGATTGTGGAGGGAAAAGAATGGAGCCCCGGATGAACGGATATATACACGACAAGAAATACCGGCTTCGGAACACACTGTAGAGATAGTGTTAGAACCCTCAACTGAATATTTATGGACGGTAAGGGCAGAATTTAATCTTGGGGGGCAGCGCAGCGTAACAAAGTGGTCTTATTCTCGACTACCTTGGCCCCCCGGGCTCGATCCGTGCCTGGATAACTCCATCCCGCTTTATCATTACTATCGATTCTTGACGCCGTCTCCAAGAGGAAATGAAACATCGTCGGAAAAAGCGCAATCGTCAGGCCATTAGAAAGATCAAGATATGATATCCATTTATTCAATCGTTGGCCAAATTCGGCGGTTTTGATCATGGCACGCTTAACAAAACTTCGGACTTATCGGTCGGCCTTCCAAGATAGGGTACTCCCTTATGGTTCACAGTTTAAAGGGGTAGCCAAGAATCCGCTCGACCCTGGAGGGATTATGCATCAACTGGTTATGTCGGAAAGGAGGCAGCCAGGAAACGAAATGTTGTTATGACCAAAAATGGAAACGAGGGTTAAAGATAATCTTTTTCTTTCAGGTAAGCGATAATCTCATCGGACAATTCCACCACCTCTTTACGCAACTCAATATAGTCTTCTTTAGAAAAAATGTAGGCGGGGTTATAGTCAGCTTCTTCCCTGTACTTCATCATTTTGGAAAAGACATGAGCGGCCTTTGCTTTAAAGACATTCTCCTTTACGAAATGGAGGCTGAAAAGTCTCAGGGCGCCTTCGTGGCTTTTGGGTTCCAGCCCCTTTGTCAATAGAACTGCCCTGATACTGTAAAGAAGCGCATAATAGAGTCTGGAAAATGCCCCCTTGAAAAAACTATTTTTAAAGAGCAAATCCGCCTCCAATAAGGTTTTGGCCGCTTCTTCCAGTTCAGCTTTAATATTTTCCCTTTTATTTTCCTCCCTCATAACGGGATTCCTTCTTTCTCTATATCCATGGCGATTCTTCTTTCCCGATTTTTAAGGGAGGTAAAATCATCTTCGGAAAGCACCAGGGTGGAGAGGGGCGTCAAATATTTAAGTTCCACATCAGCAATTTTATCAAGGATCTGATTCTTAAGCTCTCTATTCAGGTTTCTTACAATGACGGCAATATCAATGTCCGATTCGTTGACATAATCTCCCCTCGCCCTTGACCCATAAAGGACTAATCTGATTCGATCTCCTAAGAATTCCTTTAAAGAATCTTTCAGCTCTCTTAAGGCTCTGCTTTCATCAAGGGAAAACTTATAAGACATCACTTTTACATCCTTTGAGTAGCTTCCCGCCCCTGAGGATTGGATTTGTAGCTATTTTATCATTAAAATTGGGGAATAGGATGAGAATAATGAAAACGCATTTAATAAGATTCAGAAAATTCTGGGACTTATGCCGGGCCGATGATTTTTCCATAAAGGTCATAAGCCGTTGCTTCGGTAATCACGGCTGCGACAATCTCTCCAGGCCGGGCACCACCCTGGCCCAAGAAGGTAATCCCGTCAACTTCCGGAGCTTGCCCCTGGGTTCTCCCCTCAAATAAAATCCCTGGAGATGTTCCCGGCCGCTCAATGAGAACCGGGATGCGGGTTCCCACCTTTTCCTTCTGCCGGCGAAGAGAAATCTTTCTTTGCAGGCGCATGATTTGATGGTACCGCTGCGCCTTGACCCTTGCGGAGACACGCCCTTT
>JAOUFX010000940.1 GCA_029857975.1 Deltaproteobacteria bacterium
CCGAAGCTTTACCTTTTTGGGACGCCCATGAAAGATATTCATTTCTACTATCTCATTTTGGGCATCGGCATTCTCCTGGTTATCGGGGCGGTCAAGTTGTTCAAAACCAAAGTGGGCAGAGCCTTCATTGCCATCCGGGACAGCGATGTGGCCGCCGAAACGATGGGGGTCAATCTCACCTATTATAAGACTCTTTCTTTCGCGGTTAGCGCCTTCTACACCGGAATCGCCGGGGGACTTTATGCCTTTATTCTGGGCTTTATCAACCCGGAAGGCTTTCATATCATCATGTCCATCACTTTCTTGGCTATGGTGGTCGTCGGAGGATTGGGGTCCATCATGGGATCGATCGCCGGGGCCACGCTTATGACCTACCTGGACGTCAAATTGCAGGCCATTCAGGATATTCCGGGAATCGGGGCGGTTCTGGTAAGCTTTTCAGAAAAGTACATGACTATGGGTGGCATTTCCAATGTAGCCATTATAGTTTATGGGCTGATTATGATCTTGATCGTCCTTTTCGAGCCGCTGGGGATGTTCGGCATTTGGATCAGGATCAAAAAGTACTGGAAGACGTATCCGTTTTAAATTTATTGGACGCAGATAAACGCAGATTTTTAGGATTTGAAATAAAAAATATTCTACAGAAGCTAACTATTTTTTAAATCTAAATTTAATAAATTTTTATCTGCGTTTATCTGTGTGAATCTGTGTCCTATTAGAAATTCGAAGGAGGGGGAATGCTTGGGCAATTGATTGTCAGCGGTTTGGCCGTAGGGTTTTGCTATGCCCTATTGGCGCTGGGCATGGTCATTATTTATAAAACCTCGGAAGTGTTAAATTTTGCCCAGGGGGAGATGGCCATGATTAGTTCCTTCGTGGCCTTTACCTTGTTAGAAAGTTATCACCTTTCCTTTCCCCTTGCTCTGTTTTTGACTTTCCTGTTTGCCTGCTTTCTGGGAGCCTTTTTGGAATTTACCTTTTTGCGACCGGCAAAAGACCCGACGGTAATCGGGATGATCATTATCACCCTGGGATTTGAGATGATCCTCATGGGATTGGCGGGGTGGAAATGGGGTCCTGATCAGCGCTCCATGCCTTTCCCCATCTCCGGATTCGAGACTTATAATTTTTTTGGCCTGTTAATCAGCAAAGTTAATTTTTGGACGATCATCATCTGCTTGATCCTGATGACTCTTCTTTTCTTTTTCTTCCAGTATTCCAAGCTGGGCACGGCCATGCGGGCCACCCAGCAGAACCGCTTGGTGGCCCGCCTGATGGGCATCCGCACCAAGCGTATTTTCTCTTTTACCTGGGCGCTTAGCTCCTTTATCGGGGCGGTAGCGGGGATGTTTATCGCCGCCCTTACGGTTTTGGATCCACCCATGATGATGGATCCGATGATGAAAGCTTTTGCTGCCGCCGTGCTCGGAGGAATGACCAGCTTGCCGGGAGCGGCATTGGGGGGAGCCATTTTAGGAGTGGTGGAAAATCTTTTTGGAGGATATGTTTCTTTGTCCTTTAAATCGGTGGTGGCTTTTACCATCATTGTTCTGATGCTTTGCATCCGGCCCAGCGGTCTTCTAGGCAAACACTTTGTGAAGAAGGTCTAAAAAAAAGAAGGTGAAAGGTAAAAGGTAAAAGGTTAAAGATGAACGAGGAAGGATGAGAAAAATAGGCATTTGCGGTCAAAAAAGAAGTGAAAGAAAAGAAAGGAGGAAAGGATGAAAGGAAAAGCAATGTTTGTTTTACTAAGTTCGTTGATCCTCGGAGTTTTTATCGTAACCACGGGGGCCTGGGCCCAGTCTGTCAGAGGCGTGACTGATACGGAAATCCTGGTGGGGCAGACGGGTCCTCAAACTGGACCGGCAGCAGCCTGGGGATCGGTCGCCCGGGGAACGGGGCTTTATTTTAAGGGCATCAACGATGAAGGGGGGATTCACGGAAGGAAGATCAAATATTTCCTGCGCGATGACTCCTACTCCCCGGCCAAAACCAAAGCCATTGGCAAAGAATTCGTTGAACAAATTGGGATCTTTGGCGTAGTAGGTTGCGTAGGGGTTGGACCCGGGATGACTGTCCGGGATTATTACACGGAAAACAAAGTCATCATGGTGAGTATG
>JAOUFX010000946.1 GCA_029857975.1 Deltaproteobacteria bacterium
TGTAATTTGCGGTAATTTGGGCCAGACGGGAGAAGAACATGATCAGAGACATGGACCGGGCAATCCGACCCAGGGGGAAGTAACTCGAGTAGAGAACGGTGAAGGGAACCCACATGCTGGCGGCGATGCCGGAGGTGAAAACGGACAGGAAGAGCATCCACGTGCTGCCGGAAAGGATCAATCCCAGGTTGGCCAGCCCGTCGAACAGGAAACCCAGAAGGATGAAGGGCTTTCTTCTCCTCGTGCGGTCGGACCAGACCCCCAGGGGAATCCGGAGAATAATTTGAGAGAGGCCGTAGGCCCCCATCACCAGACCGGCGGCCTGGAGGGAGCCGCTCACGAATTTGGCATAGGAAGAGAGGATGGGCATGTAGATGTAAACCGCCCCCCATAAGAGCATGGTACATAGATAGGAAAGAAGGATGGAAGAGCGGTAGGGTGAAGGTCCTGAGGGGTCGGAAGAGGTCATGGCCGGGAAGTGAGAAGATGGAGGCTCTTGGAAAGCTCTTCAAAAAAAGACGAAATCGTCATTCCGGGCAAGCGAAGCGCGACCCGGAATCCAGGATTTTCAAGCGATTCTGGATTCCGGCTTTCGCCGGAATGACGGTGTAAATGACTCTTGCAAGAACCTCGAAGGATATTCATTTTTTCTGGGCCTCGCCGGTCATGGGGACGAAGGCAACCCCCAGAAGATGCTGGATGTCGGTCTTGCCCATTTTCTTGGTGAGGAGGGTCAGGGTCTGGAAATAGGTCGTGCTTCCCAGAGGGATGATCAACCGTCCCCCCTCTTTCAGCTGCTTGATTAGGGGAGGGGGGATGTGGTTGGCCGCGCAGGTAACGATGATGGCATCGAAGGGGGCCGCCTCTTCCCAACCGAAGTAGCCGTCTCCGTATTTTACCCGAACCCTGCCGTATCCCAGCTCGTTCAGCCTTTTGGCTGCCTGCTTGGTCAGGGTTTCGATGATTTCCATGGTGTAAACCTGATCCGTCAGCTCGGCCAGAACCGCCGCCTGATACCCCGAGCCGGTGCCGATCTCCAGAACCCGCTCTCCGGGCTGGATCTGGAGGATCTGGGTCATGAGGGCTACGATGTAAGGCTGGGAGATGGTCTGTCCTTCCCCGATGGGCAGGGGGTGATCCGCGTAGGCCTTGCTTTTCAGGGAAGGTTCGACGAAGAGGTGACGGGGGACCCGCCCCATGATTTCCAGGACCTTGGGGTCCTTGATATCCCGCCCCTTGAGGTCGCGCTCGACCATTCTCCTGCGGGCCTCGACAAGGCTCGGATCTTCCGAGGAGAGGGCGAGAGGGATCGAGAGGTTTAGCGACAGCAAAATGGAGATAATAAAGATAATTCGGCGCATGGGAGAAAGACAGCGATCAGTCATCAGCTTTCAGCGGTCAGCTAAAGGATAATACCATCTGAGTATTATTTTAGCCTAACTTGAGGATCGCTGGAAGCGGAAAGCGGATTGTTGACGCCCGACCGCTGACGGCTGATAGCTGAAAGCTGACTGCTGATCGCTTCTTTACTTTTCAAAATACTGCCGCTGGTACTGGCGGGCCTGGTGCATGAAGGCCTCCAGGCGGGTGAGGGTGTTGGTTTCCTCCTGCCCGTCGTAGGCCATGTTGAGGAAGGGGATGGTGTTATGGTCTTCCCGGTACCGCTTCATCACCGCGCCCACGATGGTGCCGGGCATGCAGGTGAAGGGCATGACGTTCACCAGCCCGGAACAGCCTTTCTTCACGTAGTCGTCGCATTTTCCGATGGAAAGGACCGCTTCTCCCTCGAAGGAGTCATCCAGGTAGGGCTTCGCCGCCATCAGGGTTTCCTTGATGGAAGGCTCGGGATGATTGACCAGGCTTCCGGTAAAGATATGGTCCATCTTGTGCTCGTCCCGTTTCTGGACGAGTTCGGTGATATAGGTCTTCCAGAAGTTCCCGTACCTCCGGTTCTGCAGGCTGTAGCGCCGGGAGGTGAAGTTCAGGTAGAGGAACCATTCGGAAATGGGCGGCAGCCAGACTTCTCCCCCCAGTTTTTCGAGCGACCGGACGATGAACTCGTTGCTGAAATCGTTGGAGCGGATGTAGATCTCTCCCACGAGGCCGATGCGCGGTTTGGCC
>JAOUFX010000945.1 GCA_029857975.1 Deltaproteobacteria bacterium
GAGTTCACTATGATTTAATTCATTCCCATTACTGGCTCTCCGGCTGGGTCGGGGGGCAACTCAAGCGCCAGTGGTCCATTCCTTTAGTGCACATGTACCACACCCTCGGGGTCTTGAAAAATTCAGTGAGCCGGAACAAGAAGGAAAAAGAATCCAAGGGCCGATTAAAGATCGAAAAGCAAATCATGAGTATGGCCGATTGCCTGATCGCTCCCAGTCCCTGGGAAAGGGAGCAAATGATCCTGCATAATCGTCCCCAGCCTTTAAAAATTCAAATCATTCCCTGCGGCGTGGACCTGACTCTTTTTAAACCCATACCTCCCTCCAAAGCTAAGAAAATCCTCGGTCTTTCAGAAAGAGAGTTTATTCTATTCGTCGGCCGGATTGATGCCATCAAAGGTATCGATGTGTTGATTAAGGCTGTCCATTCTCTATCCCACGGGCATTTACAGGGTAATCAAGAAGTTGGATTAATCATTATCGGAGGGGAGTTGGACGAAGATCCCCATGCCGAAAGCCAAGAAATGCAAAAGTTACGGAAGATGGTCAGCCGGATGAAACTGCAAGAGAAGGTGGCTTTTTGGGGGTCTCAACGACAGGATTTATTACCTTACTTTTATTCAGCTGCCAAAGCCATGGTTTTACCCTCCCGTTATGAATCTTTTGGCATGGTGGCCTTAGAAGCAATGGCCTGCGGGACCCCTGTGATCGCTTCCAAGGTGGGTGGGCTTCAGTACACGGTAGAGGATGGTCAAACCGGGATTCTAATCCCGGAAGGGGATTGGCAATTGCTGGCCGACCGGATCCGGGAGGTCATCGAGAACCCCTCAGCCACGAAAAAATTGACCCAATCGGCGTTGGGCAAAGTCCAGCAGTTTAGCTGGCCGATAATTACTCAAAAAGTTCTATCCCTCTACGATTCTCTTTAGAAGGCGTAAGGCGCAAGTAGTGAGTGGTAAGGGGGAGTTATATCCGCCCCAGCTTTAAAACCTCGATCATCTCCCGATGAATCTTTCCATTGCTGGCCAAAACGCGCTGTCCGTCCAGTCCAAGGCTTTTCCCCGAAAAATCAGTAAATTTTCCCCCTGCTTCCCGAACAATCAGGCTTCCGGCAGCCAGGTCCCATGGTCCCAGCTTCATCTCCCAAAATCCATCAAACCGTCCTGCAGCAACGTAGCAAAGATCTAAGGCTGCAGAACCGGCTCTCCTCACGGCATGGACGCGGAGGGCAAAATTATGAAAATGGTCGAAATTATTCACCAGGCTCTCTCTGAGGTCATAAGGGAATCCAGTCGCCAAAAGGCTCAAGGATAATTTTGAAGTTGAGGACACATGAATTTTTTTACCATTCAGCCGGGCACCTTTTTTTCTTTCGGCCAGGAAGAGCTCATCGCGCATCGGGTCGTAGACTACGCCCAGGATTATCTTTCCTTCTTTTTCCAGGGCGATGGAGATGCAGAAGATGGGATAGCCATGGGCGTAATTTGTGGTTCCATCTAACGGATCGATAATCCAGCGAAAAGGAGAATTCCTCTGCCTGGCGGTTTTCTCTTCGGCTAAAATGTTATGGTTGGGGTAATATCGGCTGATGATGGAAACGATAACCTTTTCGGCCAGCAGATCCATTTCCGTGACCAAATTAACCGCCCCTTTATAGGCAACTTTCCTTCTCTGACCAAGTTTATTTTCCAAGAGAATGCCGGCTTTCTTCGCCGCTAAGACGGCTATGCTTTTATAAGAACTCATATTTTTAACCAATCCTTTCAAAACCTCAAGTTACCTAAAAGCTATTTTTATCTTAATTTTCCTCTGTTCCCTCTGTGACGAATCGCCTTTTTTAGGTTAAACTTCCTCCGTGGCCCATATGTGAATTGCCTTTTAGATTTAATTTTTCAAGTATTAACCCCCCTTGGTCGGTTTGTCAATAAAGACTTGAAAAATCGCAAGTGGCGTGATACTTTCCAGAAAATTTGTTGGCAATAGGACGGATCAAGAAAGAAAGGATAGAAAAAGAGGAGGCATCAATGCCCGCAGTGGTGGTAAAAGGAACGAAGATTCATTACCTTACGGAAAATTCCGGAATTTCAAACCCGGATTTACGGATCCTTTTTATTCACGGAG
>JAOUFX010000944.1 GCA_029857975.1 Deltaproteobacteria bacterium
CGGAGGAGCAACCGGCGGGCGGAGTCCACGCCGCTTCCCGCTCCGCAAATCAGATGAACGGTTTTCAGCTGCCCGTCTCCCTCCATCCTGGACTTGCCAACGGCTGTGACCCGGGGCGCTCCGGAAACCGGGTTCTTTTCCACCATCACCGTAGCTTCATAGACCCGGCGAATGTTTTCTTCGGTAATCACCTCCGCAGGTGTACCCACGGAGAAGACGGAGCCTCGATGGAGCAAGACAATGCGGTGACAATACTCGGCAGCCAGATTCAAGTCATGAGAGATATGGAGAACGGTGAGATTTTTCTCCTGATTCAAACGGCGGATCAACTCATTGATTTCAATCTGGTGATTAATGTCCAAATGGGAAGTGGGCTCATCGAGAAGGATAACCTTAGGCTCCTGAGCCAAAGCCCGGGCAACCAAGACCCGCTGCTTTTCCCCCTCGCTCAACTCCCAGAAGGGCCGTTCTTCCAGACCGGCTACCCCCGCAAGAGCCATAGCCTCGCCGGCAATGCTTAGATCCTCTTGTTTTTCCCAGCCAAAGCGGCCGAGGTATACCGCCCTGCCCATGAGAACGATCTCCCCAACCGTGAAGGAAAATGGAACCTCCATTGTTTGGGGAACCACCGCGATGGACCGGGCTACCTGGGAACGGGAAATCTTGCTCAAATCTTTTTCCTCCAGAAGCACCCTCCCCCCTTGGGGACGGAGTAGCCCATCCATTAATTTCAGAAGGGTGGTCTTGCCCGAGCTGTTGGGTCCGATCAGGCCGAGGATCTCACCTTCTTCCAGAGAAAGAGTCAACTCGGAAAAAATTTCCCTTTCGCGGTAACGAAAAGCTGCCGATTCCAGCCTAATGATAGACGGCATAACCCTTCTTCCTCAGGAGGTAAACAAAGAAGGGAGCCCCTCCCATAGCGGTAACGACTCCCACAGGAATCTCCGACGGAGCCAGGACCGTCCGGGCAATGGTGTCGGCCACTACCATAAGCATGGCTCCCATTAAGGCGGATGCCGGGAGGAGGAATCGGTGATCCGGCCCCCAGATCATCCGCACCACGTGGGGAACTACCAGGCCGACGAATCCGATGAGGCCGCTGATCGAAACGACCGCCCCGATAATGAGAGAAGCGAAAACAAAGGCGATCTTCTTTACCCTTTCCACTTCCACGCCCAGCTCCGCAGCCGTCTCTTCTCCCAGGACCAGGAGGTTTAAATCCTTCGCTAAGAGGAAAAGAACAGCGCTGCCCACCAAGAAATAAAGAAAAATGACCACCAGGGATCGAGAGCCCGCGTATTCCAGGTTGCCCATGAGCCAAAACATGATGCTGTGGATCTGTTCGTTGCTGGTAACGGAAATCAAAAACATGATGATGGCCGAAAAGAAGGAGCTTATGATGACCCCGGATAGAAGCATGGTCTGGGTGGGAACCCGTCCTTCCACCCGGGCGATAAAATAGACCAGGAGCAAGGTGAGGAGGGCGCCCGCAAAGGCTGCCCCGGGAACCGCATAGATCCCCAAAAATGTCGACCCCAGGCCGACGAGGATGGCCAGTACAGCGCCCACCGCGGCTCCACTGGAGATGCCCAGGACGAAAGGGTCAGCCAGGGGATTGCGCAACAGGGCTTGCAGGACAGCTCCGGCCAGGGATAGTGCGGCCCCCACCAGGACACCGGAAATTGTCCTCGGTAGACGCAATTCGAGGATAATAGAAGCTTCACTGGCCGTCCATTCCACGGGAATACCATCCCCCAGGATCCGATGAACAAGGATAGACCAGCTCTTGGAGAGCGGGATCGCCACCGCTCCCAGAGAGACGGAGATCCCTATGATCCCGGTCAACAGGAGGACCAGGACCATCATCCAGAGAATCCATCTCTTGAAAGTCAAGCGGGACAAATCAAAATCCTCAATAAAAGGAATCAAGGATTCGAGGATTCAAGGGTCCCAGTGCGATTTTTTTAATTCACTTGACTCCTTGAACCCTGGACCACTCGACCCCTATTTAAACGCTTCCGGGTGTATCGCCCGGGCAACCTGCTCCAGCCCATCCACAATTCTGGGCGAGGGGCGGTGGATCAAGTCGGAGTTAAGAACATGAATCCGCCCCTGCCGCAC
>JAOUFX010000947.1 GCA_029857975.1 Deltaproteobacteria bacterium
CGCAACCCTTTTTCTTCCCTTTGCATTCAGGTGCCCTCCATCATTGGTATAATCGGGGACGAGGCAGGGATACATCTTGTTTCCATTTTTGAAAAATGCTTTGGAGCCATCAGGGAAAGTCGATTGCAGTTCTGCCAGATCGAATAGGGTTTTTTCCGTTCTGTATTCTTTTCGCAGCTTCTCATTAAACTGGTTTCTTTTGATATTATCTCTCTGCTCGCCGCTGGATAACCCGAAGAACCTTTTGATCCGACCTTTGAAATCATTCGGTGTTGCGGTCACGGGTACGGAAAAATGGATGAATATCATGCGTGGGTACTTTTCCCTTAATGAGGACATCATCTCTTTGTATTGGGTGAACAATCGATTCACGTCAGTCCGAGTAGTGACATCTACGTAACAGAACTTCAAGAAGGCCATGTCAGCTCGGTTCCCTCCCCCCTCTTCCAGGAAACGGGCGAAATCCACGCATTTAAATTCTGGATCACCGTTTTTTCCCAGTCGGCAATGGGCAAAAACTGGTTCAACGGAATCAGATAAAATATTTGTTTCAGTAATTTTTAGAAGGGGCAGGGAATTTTCTTTTAAGAGGTCTTCTATGCCGGCTACAATATCAAACCCAACGGATTGGTGAGCAAAAAAAATTCTCTTATGGGCAAGTCTTTCCCAAGAAGAAGTCGGAATATCTTTTATGGTTGCGATTCGGGTCATGGATTAGCTGAAAGAACGGCTCGGAGGATAAAAGGTTCGGCTTAAATGCTAAGGGTGCCCATGGCCTGGGAGTCAGTCCACAATAAAATCTTTACCAGGAATAGTTTCCCCAATAACCACCCGTGACTGAAGGGCTACTGGTAAATGGAATTTTCTCTTCACAAGCCGAGATGGGCCGTTCTTTTCATTAATTCCAGACATTGGGCGCGATCGATTTTCCCGCTCGAATTTTTCGGCAGGGAAGGAACGAGGCGAATTTCACTGGGAACCTGATGTTTAGGCAGTTTTTCTGCGCAGAGATCCATAAGTTGATCTACATTGCAGTCTTCTTCTTTGGGCGTCACCAAGGCTAATAAGCGGTGTCCCAAAAGTTCATCTGGAATACCTAAAACAACCGTTTCCATAACCAGTCCTGTGCCCATGATAATATCTTCAATTTCCTGGGGGCTGACGCGGTGTCCTCCGACTTTCAGTAAATTATCCTTCCTCCCAACCAGGTAGAAGAACCCCTCAGCATCTTGGTAACACATGTCACCGGTATGGTATCCATTTTGGTCCAAAGCTTTGGCCGTTGCTTCGGGGTCCTTCCAATATCCTTGCATGATATTCTCTCCTGAAGCTACCAACTCCCCGATCTGTCCGATAGGAAGCTCATTCCCCTCTTCGCCCAGCACGCGCAGCCGCACTCCCGGAATTGCCTTCCCTATGGAATCCATTTTGTCCAAAAAACGATCGGGTTCCAAATAGCTGAGCCGCGCCCCTGCTTCGGTAGCTCCATACATCACAAAAATCTCCGTATGCTCCGGAAGCAATCTTCGGAGTTCTTCTTTGACCGGCCGAGGCATGTGTCCCCCTGCCTGGGAGCAATAGCGGAGCGACTCAAGTTCGTCCCGAAAGTTTGCTAAGGGAGAGCGATTGATAAGGAAAGCGAAATTGGAAGGAACCCCTGAAAATCCCGTTACCCGTTCTTCTACCATCTGTTTTAAGACAGCTACGGGGAAAGTGAATTTATTATTGATCACGACCGTTCCCCCTACCGCAAAATGCGTATTCAGCAACGACTTCCCCATGACATAAAAAAAGGGAAGGATCACCATTTGAATATCCCGGTCGGAAAGATGCAGATATTCGCAGATCGAAGATACGTTGGCCACCAAATTTCGATGGGACAGCATAACCCCTTTAGGCCTGCCAGTCGAACCCGAAGTAAAAATGATGCTGGCAAGTTTTTCCCGATTTATAGGAATTTGGGGGTTTTCTTTTTTCTCTTTCCCAATTAAATCATTCCATGATGCTACCGAGGGAAGGGAACCCGTCCACTTCATTCCGGGTTTGTGCAGAATCAGATTCTGAATGGGAAAAGAGCCCACGTCTGTTTCTTTCAATGTTTTTTCGAATGCCGATGAGG
>JAOUFX010000949.1 GCA_029857975.1 Deltaproteobacteria bacterium
CAAACACGGTGACCTTGATTCTTCCTCCCGCCCGCCCGTCAATGATTTTTGCGAATTCTCGAGAAGAAATCGAGTGCGGATGGTCCGTCGGCGTGACGACTCCCAATTTGAGCGTGAACTCCGATGCACCCGTCTCGGCACACAAGAACAAAACCGTAGCCATCAAAACAGAAACCACTATTCCTATTCCCTTCATATCTTCCTCCTTTCTTGGTTTTGTCTCCGCCCTCGTGCTGGCAGAGGTCCTCACTCCACCGAGAACTTTTTTACGAAATCAAAATTGATTTCGACTCCTAAGCCGGGTCCCGCCGGCAGGCTGACCCAGCCGCCGTTTCGTTGGACTTGGTTGTCCACTTTAAGAGGTTTTGCAAGAAGCTCCTCACGAAACCGGTTCGGGGTAGTGTCGTATTCTAGCATGGGTTGCACAGGATGAGCCCCTCCGGGGAGATCG
Source organism: Deltaproteobacteria bacterium (assembly GCA_029857975.1). The sequence goes on from JAOUFX010000949.1 coordinate 452, forward strand.
GGCATCGCTGCCAGTAAATGCAAGTTCATGGCGACCGCCACAGCCGAACCCCAAACATGGTTCACCACGGGTACAAAATGACTGTGGGCCAGCGCAAGGACTTTCTGGTATTCTGTAATTCCTCCGAGGCCGCAAGTCTCCGGCTGCAACACATCAACGCAGCGGTCCTCGATTAAATTCCGGAACCCCCAGCGGGTGAATTCTGCCTCGCCCCCCGCGATGTTCATGTCGAGGGCCACAGACACGTCCCGGTAGCCCTGATGATCTTCAGGTGCCACAGGCTCTTCAAACCAGAAAACATCCAGTTGCTCCAGTTCACGGCCCAGAGGTATCGCTTCCCGGGCAGTATAACAATGGTTGGCGTCAACCATGACCGAGATATCGGGCCCCACAGCCCTCCGGACCGCCTCCACGAGGCTCAAGTCTTTCTTTGTGCCCAGACCAATTTTCATCTTTACCGCTTTGAAACCCTGGCCCACAATCGCTTGACTCTCTGCCGCAAATCGGGATTCGAGATCGGGGACACGCTGGAGCATCATGCCGTAACCGTAAACGGGGATGCGTTCACGAAATGCTCCTCCTAGCATTTGATAGAGTGGAAGGTCAAACGCCTTTCCCGCAATATCCCAGAGCGCGATGTCGATTCCGGAAAGGGCTTGCAGAGGCATCCCTTTTTGTCCGTGATCGCGAAGGAGGTTATACACTTTATGCCAGATGACCTCCCGGTCGAGGGCGTTCATGCCGAGAATCATGGGCCGGATGACTTTCTCAACAATGACCTTGTTGGCCCTCGCCACGGTCCCTCCGCCAAAGGCTTCTCCGTGCCCTCGGAGTCCTTCATCGGTGGTCACCTCCACAATATGAACTGTACGTCGGTCGTAGTATTGTTGCGAATAACCGAGTTCTTCATCCAGGGTATACTGCAAGATGAAGCTTTTCACGTCCGTGATTTTCATAGCCTCGGGTTTTCCTTCTTCAGTCGAGTCAACGTGTCTTTGAGGTGCCGGTGCATGGCAGCGGCAGCGGCATCAGGTGTTTTTTTCTTAAGGGCCTCCAAGATCCCCAAATGTAACGGTAATGATTTTTTGTTAAGTGCGGCACCTCTATTTGTAATACGAAGGCTGGAAAACATCGCTGCGCGGATCGCATTGGCAATGGGCTGAAGGAATTCATTACGGCTCGCCTGTAGAATCGCCGCATGAAACCGCATGTCGGCCTCCATGAAAACCTCAGGATCCTCAACAGATTCGACCATATCCCGATAAGCCTGTGAAATGATCGCAACCTCTGCAGGAGTTGCTCGCTGAGCAGCCAATCGAGTTGCAGGGGGTTCAACGATTTCTCGAACCTCCATGAGATTTCGAAGGAATTCTTCGCTGGGAGTTGAATGACCCTGCCACATCAAAATGTCTGGATCCAGCCTGCTCCAGAACTGGACTGGCCGTACGATGGTTCCCCTCTTCGGACGCGACTCCACCAACCCTTTGGCTGCGAGGATTTTAGTGGCTTCCCGAACAACAGTTCTGCTGACCGCAAATCGTGCTCCCAAGGTCTCTTCGTCAGAGAGAAGACTTCCCGGCTTCAGCTGTCCCGAAAGGATCTGCGTTCCGATCTCCTTGACAATCTGTCCATGCAAATTTCGTTGAAGGTCTGTCTTAAGATGCTG
>JAOUFX010000948.1 GCA_029857975.1 Deltaproteobacteria bacterium
CCCATGGTCATTTCCATGGAGAGGCCGTGACCGGCGTTGCCAGAGAAAGGGAAGAAGTTCCTCTGAGTATGCTGATCCCGATCATTCTTCTGGCTGCGGGAATCCTGCTGCTGGGCCTGTTCAACGAGAAGATAATTTCCGGGATCCTGGTCTTCGCTCTGCCCCCCGGCTTTTAATCAGAGAGAAAGCGATGGAGATTGTTTACTCCCCCAAACCTTTGCTGGCGATTTTAGTTTCCCTCGGTGCGGCGGCCCTCATCCTCTTTTCGGGGAAACGTCCGAACCTCAGGGAGGCCTGGACGATTCTGGCAGCGGGAGCCAAATTTCTGATCGCACTTTCCATGGCCCCCTCCATCCTGAACGGGAAGGTGCTGGAATATACGATGGTGACGCTCAGCCCGGGAATTTCCCTGCAATTACGGGTCGATGCCTTCGGACTCTTTTTCGGCATTTTGGCCTCAGGTTTATGGATCGCCACCTCGATTTATTCCATCGGCTATATGCGGGATCTGCAGGAACATGCCCAGACCCGGTACTTCTTCTGTTTTGCCGTAGCCATCTCCGCCACCATCGGGGTGGCTTTTTCCGCCAACCTGCTCACCCTCTTTCTTTTCTACGAGATTTTGACCATTGCCACCTATCCCCTGGTTGCCCATAAGGAGACGCCGGAGGCACTGGCTGCGGGCCGGAAGTATTTAGCTTATTTGCTGACCGCCGCCGCCGTTATCCTTTTTTCCATTACTTACACATATCATCTGGCCGGAAGCCTCGATTTTGTCGGCGGTGGTTTTCTGGCCGGCCGGGGATCACCGGCGGTCCTCAGGCTTCTTTTCGTTACCTTCATCCTGGGATTTGGCACCAAGGCTGCCTTCATGCCCATGCACGAATGGCTGCCGACGGCCATGATCGCTCCCACACCGGTCAGCGCTCTGCTCCACGCCGTCGCTGTAGTCAAAGCCGGGGTTTTCTGCTGCCTGCGGGTCATCGATTTTGTTTTCGGTCCATCCCTCCTTTTCGATTTGAATTTATGGCTGATCCTTTGCTATTTCGTTTCCTGCACCATTATCGGGGCTTCTCTTCTGGCGCTGGCTCAGGATAATCTCAAAAGGCGCCTGGCATTTTCCACCATCAGTCAACTCTCTTACATTGTCCTGGGGGCGGCGTTGATCACTCCTTCGGCGTTGCGCGGTAGCATCCTGCATATCGCCTTCCATGGGTTTATGAAGATTACCCTCTTTTTCTGCGCCGGGGCCATTTTTGTTAAAACGGGAAAAGAAAACATCAGTGCGATGAACGGCATCGGGAGGCAAATGCCTTTAACCCTGGGGGCCTTTGCTGTGGGGGCCATCGGGCTGGCAGGAATTCCACCGATTTGCGGGTACCTGAGCAAGTGGTACCTTGGTCTCGGTTCTCTGGAAGCGAAAGAGATCGCTTTTGTCGTGATCCTGATGACCAGTTCGCTGCTCAATGTGGCCTACTTTTTCCCCATTATCTATAATGCCTTTTTTAAGAAAGCCGAAGGGGAGGGAGCACCTTCTCGGGCCGAGGCTTCCTGGTGGATGGTGGGCCCCATTTTGATCTGCGCGCTCATGTCCATCATTTTAGGCCTGAATCCGGATGCCTTTATCGGATTTTATAAGATTGCTTCGGCAGTCGTAGAAGGCATCCAGGGACTCGATTGAGAACATGAACATACTGAAAACGCTCTACGGATTGGCAGTTATCGTAAGCATCTTGCTGGGCTTTTTCATTGGCTATGGACACCCTGTCTTTCCTTGGCATGAGGTCCCATCCTGCGACGCGATCTTCGGCGGACTAGGGGCGCTTATCTTGCTGCTACTCGTCAAGGCAGTGGGCGTTCTCGTCCGCCGGAAGGAAGGTTTCTATGAGTGAACCCATTCCTCCAGCCTTTCTTTTTCTCCTGGGGGCCTGGTTAATCCCCTTACTGAAGGGGAAAGTCAAGCAGGGATACCTCTTGCTGATTCCCGTTGTCGCTGGGATCGACCTCTTTTTGTTGGACCCCGGGACCCACTGGGTCTTTTCCTTTCTGGACTACTCCCTGGTCCTGGCCAAGGTGGACCGGCTGTCCATTATCGTGGGTTTAATCTTCGTCATCAT
>JAOUFX010000950.1 GCA_029857975.1 Deltaproteobacteria bacterium
CCATGGTTGTTCATGGCGGTCGCGTCGCCGGAGAATCCCCCCGGGATCCCCATGTCCACCATGCCCTCTTCCGGGGTCCAGAAGAAGAGATGTTCTTCCCTCGCGTCGATGGCGCTCGTCCCCGCTACCTGACCCTGGTCGTTGATCAGCAGGGCATGGCTGGAACTTCCGCCCAGTGTCCCCAGGTCCGCTATTCCAACCTCGGGATTCCATAGGAAAGCGCGCGAGACGCCCTCCTGGGTGAAGCTGAATCCCACGATCTGCCCGTGACTGTTAACGGCCCATGCTTCGCTGAAATCTCCACCCAGGGTTCCAAGGTCTTGGATTCCCTTTTCCGGGGTCCAGAGGAAAGCGTGATGGGTCCCCGTGGGAACGGAGCTGAGGCCCACGATCTGCCCTGAGAGGTTCATTGCCAGGGCGTGGCTGTAATCTCCGCCCAGGGTCCCCAAATCGGTTACGGAAATGGTCTGCCCCCAAACCATCGATTCGGACATGAGGAAAAATGCGATGGCCGTTAATATGAACCATGTGTATCTCATTCTCATCAATCTCATCCCTCCTCTCCCTTCGCAGGAGTCTATTGGCTTTCGTTCTTGTAATTGCTTATCGGGGAAGATAACAAAGCGCCTCCAAAGAAGCCCCCGCCTCTTCGGAGGCTGTTTATTAGGAACAGCCTTAACTCGTCCCGTTCCATAGAACCTCCTTTTTCCTGCCGGGGGGCAAGGAAAATATCGATTCGGTTGGCACCCTCTAGGCCCGGCCTGCAATCTGATTAAACCGAAGAGCAAGAAAAAAGCCAAAGGGCCAATCGGATAAGGTTTGAATTTAAATGGGTTTTAATAAAGGAAAGGCGGCGGGATTGCTCAAATTCGTATCGTGTACGCTCATATATGTACATCTTCAAATATTCAAAAAGACTCCTCCGGAGGAGAGATAGGTTAGACGAAGGACGAGAATGAAACAAAGAGTCTCTATTAAGCGGAAGGAAGGCCGGGATTTTTTAGAAAAAAATTTGTGGAGGAATGAACTGCCGGTCAGGAGACCGGCCAGAACAGGTTATTCTATGGCCTTACACCCACAAAAATATGGAATTATATCCATTAAATTGTAAAGGATCAGGCTTGAAAAGAGAATTTAGGGGGGGTAATTCAGCAAAAAATATAAAAAAGTCAATTTTTTGACGGACAAAATTGAACTATTTATTCCCTATTTTATTGTCAGACATTTCCCAATAAGATTTATAATTAATAATTACAGATAGTTAATTATTAAGATCAAAATAAGTATTTATTTCATAAAATTGACCTCAAAAGGGTAATAAGGAAAAATTATCTAAAGCCCCGTATAAATGGTAAAAAAACAAATTAAATCAATATATTACGAATAATTATTGCTTTGGTACAAATTTTGCTTTAAATGTTATAGCGTTAAGAAGAAGATGATTGGCTGAGAGACGGCGAATTAACGGTTGATCGCAGACTACCTCGCTCAGGGCCGCATCTAAAAAAATAAGGAGGGAACATGCAATACCGTGTCATCGACTGGAATTCGCCAGGCAATTACGACCTTTTCTGGGTCATAATCGGGGCGATCCTCTTTGGGCTGCTTTTTGCTGACTTTATCTGGATTTATTACAAGTTCAGCAAAAAAGACTCCGAATCCGCCCCCCAGAAAAGCACGTCTTACAACCAGAGGAAGATCCTGGAGCATACCTAACGAGGGAAAAGGGGGTTGCTCTTTCGAGTTCCACCCCTTTACCCCCGGTGCCCGAAGGATTCATATCCCCTCAGGAGATCCTTTTTTTCAATTCCTCGATGATTCGAGGAAGCACCTCCCCTGTTTTTCCCCGCAGAAGATAATCTGAAATTCCCCGTTCCGTCAAAGGCGTGGATTCGGCGTTGACCTCGATGATGATACTCCCCCTTCCCGGGGGCCTCTGCTTGGCCACCTGGGGCAGTCGGGCGAAGGGGTACACCACAGCCGAAGTTCCGCAGATCAGCGCCACGTCGCACCGGCTCGCCTCCTCCAGACTCTGCTCAGCTACATCGAAGGGGATCGGTTCTTGGAAGTGGACCACGTCGGATTTCAACACTCCTCCGCAACCCGAGCAGAG
>JAOUFX010000079.1 GCA_029857975.1 Deltaproteobacteria bacterium
AAGGGAGTGCACAATCCTTTTTATGCCTCAGAGCTGATCCAGGTAGCGGATCGAAATTTGGACCAATTCTTTCGGGTCATCGGACAATCCTCACCGGGTCTGCCATCCCAAAGCCCGATCAAGGGGGGTTATTGCGCCCAGCTTTGTCATGCCAAGGCTGGGGTAAGGTTGCCCAAAGAAATTTCTTGGAAGGGAGAAAAACTGCCTCATGCCCGCCATGCCTTTGACTTGGGCCTGGGGTGCACGACCTGCCACTCGGCAGAGAAGCATAAAGAAATCAGGGTTACCAGGAAGGACTGTATGGCCTGCCATCACAGCCCAGAGAATACCCAATGTTCTCGTTGTCACCAAAATCCAACCGCTCTCTACCGTGCCCAAAATTTACCCGTAGATGCGCCAGAAGCGCAAGCAAGCGTGAAGGCGGGTAAAGTAGAATGCGTAAATTGCCATGACCTTTCCAAAAAACAAACCCTGGAGAATATTGCCTCAGCCTGTACGCAGTGCCATGACCAGGCTTACGCCGACCTGCTGAAAGGTTTAAAAGAAGAGATGCGAGAAGCCCAGAAAAAAACCAGGGATATCTTGGATAGAATCAGTAAAAAAATGATCGACGCCAGAAAAGGGGATCGTGAAATCGATCAGGCTGCTCTGCTCCTCGAAAAGGGGAAAAAGGCCTATGAATTTGTGGCCAAGGCCAAAGGAATTCACAACGTCGAACTTGCTGGGGTCATCCTGGAACAGGTTCAAAAAGATGCCCGGAAGGCCGAGGAATTATTGGCATCCCAAAATCAAACCGGGAAAAGAGGGACCCGGGTGAAAGGCAGATAATTCCATGGCCATTACAGATTACTGCCTCTGCGATTAACCCAACTGATAACGCTTGATTTTCGATATCAAGTTGACCCGGGATATGCCTAGAATTTTAGCAGCCCGGCTTCTATTCCCGCCCGTTTTTTCGATAATTTTCCCGATGTATTCTTTTTCCAATTCCTGGAGGGTCTTCTCTTCCAGAGGAGGCGAGAAGCCTTTATAACTTTTGAAAACCTCCGAGAAATAAGAAGGAAGGGATGATTTGGTTAATTGGGGGGAAGTTTCGACGGAGACCATGTTATTGATGATATTCTCTAACTCCCGGATATTCCCAGGATAGTCATACTGTTGTAAAAGATTGAACACGGGGTCGGAAACCTCTCGAATCTGCTTCTTATTGATCTGGTTGTATTTTTCCAAGAAATGGTAAACCAGCAGAGGGATGTCTTCTTTATGTTCCCGTAAGGGGGGTAGGTATATGGAATTAATGTTCAACCGAAAGAAGAGGTCCTTTCTGAAATTTCCTTTCTTGATCTCCACCTGAAGGTCTTTGTTCGTAGCGGCGATGATGCGCACATCCACCTTCTGATTTTGGGTCGAGCCCAGCCGAAAGTATTCTCCTTCTTGCAGCACCCGCAGCAGCTTCACCTGAATGGGAAGAGAAAGCTCTCCAATCTCATCTAAAAAGAGGGTACCCCGGTGGGCAGCTTCCAGGAAGCCCTTTTTGTCTGAATAGGCTCCCGAGAAAGAGCCCTTTATGTGGCCGAAAAATTCCGAGGCAAAGAGCTCGGTGGCAAAAATTCCGGCGTTGACGGCGATGAACTTTTGATTCTTTCGCGGGCTCACCGCATGGATGGCCCGGGCAATCAGCTCTTTCCCCGTGCCGCTCTCTCCCCAGATTAGAACGCTGGACTGGCTGTTGGCAATCCGCTCGACATAACGAAGGGTTTTGATGATCACGGGGCTGCGGGTGACGATATCCCGGAAGGCCTCCTTATTATTTAAATCTTCATATTTGAAATCTTTCCGCAATTCCTGAACCTGGTCCTTCAAAAGCATTCGCTCCAAGGCTCTCTCCAGGACCAGAAGCAAAAGGTCGTTGTTCACGGGCTTGGACAGATAATCATAGGCCCCCAATTTCATGGCCCTCACGGCCAGCTGCACATCCTCTACGCCGGTGAGGACGATGGTCTCCAAGTCCGGGTATTTCTCCCGGGCATATTGGAGAATGTCCAGGCCAGTCACTCCTGGCATGTCCATATCCAACAACAAGACATCGTATCTCCCTCGATCCAATTCTTGAATAGCTTTTGTGCTATCTTCCAGAGTCTTGACTTCGTGTTTCCCGGTTTGCATCAGGAGGACAAACAGATAGCGCAGTACCCCTGGGTCGTCATCAATGGCCAGGATTCTGCCCATGTTACTTCCTCAAGATTCCACTGGTAAGCGGAGGGTAAAGGTGCTCCCCTTGCCGACCTCGCTCTTCAAGTCGATCCTGCCGTTGTGTTCGCCGATGATCTCGGCCACGATCGAGAGGCCCAGCCCGGTACCTTCTTTCTTGGTTGTGAAAAAGGGATTGAAAATTTGCGATTTGGCGAATTCTCCCATGCCGCATCCGTCATCGCAGATGCTCAGGCAAACGCAGTTATCTTTGGGCTCGAATTGGGTCTTGACCCAGATATTTCCTTTCTCTTTCTTGATCGCTTGCCAGGCATTGATCATCAAATTCACAAAAGCCTGAATCAATTTGTCCCTGTTGCCTTTCACGCCAGGAAGGTCTTCCTGCAGGTCGGTATGAATCACAGCCATTCGTTTCATCGTATTGTAGACCAGGCGCATTCCCTCGTTGACCACGTCGTTCAGATCCACTCTTTCGCTGAGCAACCCTTCGGGCCTGCGGGTGAAGCTCTTCAGGCTTCCCAGGATGTTCTGAATGCGGCTACAGCCTTGGATCATGTCGTCGAGCATCAAAGTGACATTTTCTTTGAAAAGAGAATAATCCAGGCGAGCCACCTGAAAACCAGGGTTTTGGCGGACGTGCTCGTCCAATATCGGAAAGATGGCCTTGAAGGCCTCCCTGATGATGGGAATATTCCCGCAAATATAGGCGTTGGGGTTGTTGATCTCGTGGACGATACCGGAAACCAGCAACCCCAGCGAAGAGAGCTTGTCGGCATGGAATAGCTGTTGCTCCCTCGCTTTTTCCCTGGTGATGGGGCGGCTGACTTCGATCACTCCCTCGACCTCCCCCTGCAAGTTTAGGAGGGGACGGGTTTGAATGCGGTAATATTCATTCCGGATGACCTTTTCGACCGAGATGCTCTTCTTCTCCTGAATCGTTCGCAGCACTGGACAATCTTCGCAAATCCCCGGAACACCGAAAAAAAACTCGTGACATTTTTTGTCCCGAAAATTTACCTGGCGATTGATCATCTTGATGTTCAGGTCTTTGTCGAAAACGATTACGATTTCGTTGATCGTCTGGAGGATGGCCTGCAACATGTTCCTGCTTTTGTTCAACTGCTCTTCCATCTCAGAGAGTTCTTTCCGGTTCTTCTCCAACTGAGCTTCCAGCGGTTCGATATAATCCATTTTCGTCTGTGAGGTGGCCTCCATATTTTATCCCTCCCCTCTGCCGGCCAAGACCGGAGCGCTGGGACTTTAAAGAATTAGTTTCTTCTGCCTGAGTACCTCCACCCGTTCACAAAGGGAGCAGAATGAGGACGGTAGAACCGGAGATACAGCCATAGAAGGAGGAATGTTGCCAAATCGGGCTTTCCTGTGGGAAAAAGGAAATGAATCCTTCACCGGCCATCGATTGCCCTGGCCTAAAATCTCTTCGAGAATTTCTTCAGAAGAGCAGTAGGGCCAAGGGTGCCCCATCTTCTCAGCTAATCGACAGACCACTTGCCAGTTTTCCATGCCACTCTTGGCTTGGAAAATCCTGGAAAACCTTTGCAGACGCCCTTCGAAGTTCGTATAACTCCCCGAGGTCTCTAAAGCCGTGGAAGCCGGGAGAAAAACATCGCTGGCCAACGCCGTCTCAGTGGAAAAAAAATCTTGCACGATCAGCAATTGGCAAGAATCGAAGTATTTCCTCATATTTAAATCTTTTAGAGGGTTTTCCCCAAAGATCAGGCAAGCCTTGACCTCACCGTTTTCCATCCTGGGGAGAAGGGTTCCACTTTTCCCAGGTTCTCTCGGGTGGACAGAGTTCCCATCCTCCCCGATCCCCATGTCCAAGAGCCCCTGGGAGTTACAATGGTCTCTGAGCAGAAGGAGGCCATTGGCGACCCGGCCCACCTTCCCCGTGAGCAAAAGGAGGTTGGCAAGGGCTGGGAGATCATTCTCGGATTTATCCGCAGGGGAATCAATGTTGTAGACTGCCAAAACATTGGCCTGCGGCTGGGAGAGGATTTCCGCGCAGCGGTGGATCTTTCCCAGGCTCACCCCACTGGCGTTGCTAACCTCTTCCAAGGAGGTTTTTTCCAACGTATGCTTCAGCTCAGAAAAACCAACGGTATGCCTATCGATAAAAGCCTCGTTCTGCCTTCCCCTTCCCAGGATTGCTTTCATGATCCCATGGAGTAAAACGGCGGCGCTCCCTTTTCGGGCATCCAGCCAGAGGTGCGCTTGACGGGCCATCTCCGTGCCCCGAGAGTGAACAACGATCAGGGAAGCTCCTCCTTTCACGGCCCGCCGGATGGCGAAACCCAGGACAGGATGTTCCTCTAAAGGATCAGAATTGACTGTCAAGATGACATCGGCCTGGGAGAGCTCGGCCATGGTATTGGTGGAAGAGGTCCTCCCGAAATTTTCGTCGAGGGCGTGCAGAGCTTCTGAGCGCAGGCAATGGGAGAAGCTGTCAATAGGAAGGGTCTCCAATACCTCCCGCCCCAACTTACGGACGAGAAAGAGCTCCTCATTGGACATTTGGGGGGAGGCTAAAAGGGCAATGGCCTGGGGGCCGTATTTTTTTTTAATCCCCTTAAGGCCTTCGGCCACGAAATCAAGGGCCTCTTCCCAGGAAACCTCCGCGAAGGCTCTCCCTCGCCTGATCTTGGGGCGGATATCGCGTCGAGGCTGGAACTGGGAAAAAGCACCGAACTTCCCTTTGAAACACAGGGTGCCGTCGTTTGGCCCTCCGGCAGCGCTGGCTATGAAGAATAAATCTCCGTTGAGGTATTTGATCTTCAAATTACAGCCTACGGAACAGTAATGGCAGATAGAGGTTCTTTCTTCCGTTGGCCAGGGTCCCTTTCGAGGATAGGGTAGCTTTTCGCTGAGGGCTCCCGTCGGGCAGGCGGAAAGGCAATTTCCGCAAGCGATGCAATTAGTGGCCAGCAGGGGCTTCTCCATGGAAGGTCTGACGATGGTCTGAAATCCCCGATAGACGAACCCCAAAGCTGCGACTTCTAAAATCTCCTCGCAGGTCCTGACGCATCGGCCACAGCGGATGCACTTGTTAGGATCATAAAGGATAAAGGGATGGCGGTCATCGATTTTGTATTTATTGACCGCTCCCAGGTAGGGGAGATGGGTAATTTGATATTCCATGGCATATTTTCTAAGGAGGCAATCGTAAATCGAATCGCAGCCACACTCAAGGCAGCGCGAGGATTCGGCCTTAGTCTGATCTTCTTGCAGCCCCCTCTCTACTTCCTGAAAGTTATCCCGGCGCTCCCTCACCGGAAGGGTGGCTACTGCCTCTCGGGGTTTGGGGCGAAAGGTGGAGAATTCAGCTTCGGGGAACTCCCCAAAAGAGTCCTTCTGGCTGTTAAATTCACTGGCGTTGAAGGAGACGGGTTTAAGGCTCTGGTTTAAATGGCGATGGATGCTAAGAGCCGCTTTTTTACCTTGGGCGATGGCCTCGACGGCCGTGGCTGGTCCCAGGACCACATCCCCTCCGGCAAATACGCCAGGGTGCGAGGTTTCCATGGTAGCAGAATTCACAGCAATTGCTCCTCTCCTCGTGACCTCGAACTTGATCATTTTTTCCTTTTTATCTTCGAGGCCCGTCAGGTCTATATCCTGGCCGATGGCCGAAATCACATGATTACAGGAGAGGAGGTATTCCGACCCCTTGATCGGGATCGGCTTTCTTCGTCCGCTTTCATCCGCTTCGCCCAGGGACATTCGCATGCACTCCAGAGCGGCGAGGCGATTATTTCTGATTATAACTTTCCTTGGCGCGGAAAGAAAGATGAAATTTACCCCCTCCTCTTCAGCGGCTTTCACCTCTGTGGAATGGGCGGGCATCTCCGCCAACGTCCTCCGGTAGAGGAGGGTCACTTCGTCGGCCCCCAACCGTAAAGCCGTTCGGGCAGCATCGATCGCCGTGTTCCCTCCCCCCACCACGGTCACTCTGCCTTTGAGAGTGGGCCCTCCGTTTAATTGCATGCTGCGTAAAAAGTCCACTCCGGGAAGTACGCCGGGAACTCCTTCTCCTTCGATTCCCATCGGCGTGGCTTTATGGGCTCCCATCCCTAAAAAGATCGCTTGGTAGCCATCCTGGAAGAGGTCGGGTAGGCTAAAATCCGTGCCCAGCCGGAGGTTGGATCGGGTTTCGATTCCCAGGTTTAGCAGCCATCGAATCTCCTGATCCAGAATTCTCTTGGGCAGACGATACTCGGGGATTCCGTACCTTAACATCCCCCCCAGTTGGGGGAGAGCTTCGAAGATCGTCGCTGAATAACCATCCCGCCGTAAAAAATAGGCGCAGGAAAGACCGGAAGGCCCCCCTCCGACTACAGCCACGCGCTTTCCGTTTCGAGGTTTCAGCTCAGGGATGTACGGATTGGCCAAATCCCAATCGGCCACGTAGCGCTTCAGGTCATTAATGCCAAGGGCCTCATCTACCCTTCCCCTGCGGCAGGCCACTTCGCATTTTCTGACGCAAACCCGGCCACATACCAAGGGAAGGGGGTTGGCCTCTTTAATGAGGCGGATCGCCTCCGAGTATTGGCCCAGATGAATCAGAGAGACATACCCTTGAACATCCACCCCCGCCGGGCAGTTTAACCGGCAGGGGCCAAGGCAGTCGGCATAATGGTCAGAGAGGATCAACTCTAAGCAGGCTTTCCGGGCCTGGCGAATCTTCTCGCTTTTCGTCTGGACCACCATCCCGGCTTCCACGCGGGTGCTGCAGGAGGGGATCAGGGTTTTCCGTCCCTCCACTTCCACCACGCAAAGATAGCATGCCCCATAGGGTGGCAGCTTGGGGTCGTAACAGAGAGTGGGAATTTCGTCCAAGTGCTGTTCTTGGACCGCCTGCAAAAGGGTCTGCTGCGGGTCGGCATAAACTTCCTGACCGTTGATGATCAATTTAATTTTCTCCATCATCCCCTTCTCCATCTTTAAGGTTTTCTCTGCCATTCCCAGCCCATGAGCGTATATAGCTTGGGTTATTGATGATCAATCTTTAAAAACCGCTCCAAAGGAACAGGAGGCAAAACATCGGCCACATTTCACGCACTGCTCGGGCTGGATGAAATGAGGTTCTTTCCGCTCCCCGGAGATCGCCTGAGCGGGGCAAGATTTGGCACACCGTCCGCAGCCCGTGCAACAGTTTGGAAGAATGGTATAGGTCAGGAGGGGGCTGCAGACGTGGGCCGGGCATTTTCGGTCGAAGATATGGGTTTCATATTCCTGCCGGAAATACCGCAAAGTAGTTAAGACCGGATTGGGAGCCGTCTGCCCCAGCCCACAGAGAGAAGTCTCCCTTACCTTCTGGGCTAAGTCCTCCAGGAGGTCCAGGTCACTTCCTTTTCCTTTTCCCTCTGTTATCCTCTCCAAGATTTCCAGCATCCGTTTCGTTCCCAGGCGGCAGAAGACACACTTCCCGCAGGACTCGTTCTGGGTAAAATTCAGAAAAAATTTGGCCACATCCACCATGCAAGTGGATTCATCCATGACCACCATGCCCCCAGAGCCCATGATGGCACCGGTTTTGGTTATCTGGGCGTAATCGATCTGGATCTGGCCCATCAAGGCGGGAATACATCCGCCCGAGGGGCCGCCCATCTGCACGGCTTTGAACTGTTTCCCCTCCCTCATCCCGCTACAGATATCGTAGATAATCTCATTAATCGTGATGCCCATGGGGACCTCTACCAGGCCCCCCCTTTTTATTTTTCCGGTGAGGGCGAAAACTTTCGTCCCTTTGCTGTCGTCGGTTCCCAGTGAGGCAAAGGCTTCCGCACCGTTAAGAATGATCCAGGGAATGTTGGCGAAGGTCTCCACATTGTTTATATTGGTCGGCTTCCCCCAAAGACCGCTGACCGCCGGGAAAGGAGGCCTCAGCCGAGGGTTGCCCCTCCGGCCCTCGATGGAGGCAATGAGGGCCGTCTCCTCCCCGCATACGAAAGCACCCGCTCCCTCCTTGATCTTGATCCGGAATCTGAAATCAGTCTGAAAAATATTTTCTCCCAGAAAGCCTCTTTCCTCTGCCTGGGCGATGGCCTGGCGCAATCGCTGGATGGCTTTGGGATACTCCGCTCTGACGTATATATAGCCCTCCTTTGCTCCGATCGCATATCCACAGATGATCATGCCCTCGATGACGGAATGCGGGTCCCCTTCTAAGACGCTGCGGTCCATGAACGCTCCGGGGTCTCCCTCGTCGGCGTTGCAGATCACGTATTTCTTGTCGCCCGCTGATCTCCTGGCGAAGCCCCACTTCACTCCGGTGGAAAACCCAGCGCCTCCTCTGCCCCGCAATTGAGAGCCCGTGACCTCATCGATCACCTTCTCTGGAGAATATTCCAGCAACGCTTTGCGCAGCGCATGATAGCCCCCGGCATGGATGGATTCGTCGATGGAATTGGGGTCAATATGGCCGCAATTTCTAAGGACGATGCGCTTCTGTTTTACAAAAAAGGAGTCATCTT
>JAOUFX010000951.1 GCA_029857975.1 Deltaproteobacteria bacterium
CTGCGGCTGCTGCTGCGCGCTTCTGAATCGTCTCAAACTTCATCCTAAACCGTCTGAACAGGTGGCCAGCCCCTTTATATCCAAAGCTGAGCCCGAAACCTGCGAAGGCTGCGGGGTCTGCGTGGACCGCTGCCAGATGGAGGCTTTAACTCTTGAGGACGACCGAGTGGTCTTGAACTCGGCGCGTTGCATCGGCTGCGGGTTGTGCGTTTCTACCTGCACAACCGGCTCGTTAACCCTGGTGCGAAAACCTGCTCAGGAACATATTCAAGTGCCCATCACCATGAACGACACCTGGAGAGAACTGAGCCAGGTCTGGAAAAACCGCGCATAGAATGATCAATAGCTCTTTATTTTTTGAGCCCCACCGGGCATACCTTGAGGCAGATGGCACAGGCATGTCCTCCTTCGGTAACCCATCCCAACTCCTTTTTTTTATTCGCCCGGTAAGCACTGCAGGCGGATTTATCGATGTTCCAGTAGTACCACAACCCTCCCGGAAGGAATTGCGCCTCCGTAATTCCTTCCGGGAGGCGCTCTGAAAACACTCCCGCCGGACAGCTTTTTATGCAAGCATACTCGCATTGTTCCGGCTTACAGAGTTTTTCCTTCAAGGGTTGATTGGGTTGCAGTGGCGCATCGGTGATCACTGTCCCCCAACGCTGCCTGGGGCCGAATTGGGGGGTTAGCACCAAGGATTGCGGCCCGAACCTTCCCAGGCCAGCGGCCACCGCCGCGTGTTTTTGAGAAATGTCTCCCATCAATCGTTTGCCGTCCAATGAGTGGGGACCGATGGCTATCGCCTTGTACTTTTCCCGGACCAAAAAGTCCGTGATCTTGAGAAGCAACTGATCCAGAAAGCTGTTGGTGGCGAAATACATCGTATCAAATATTCGGCTGGGAGTAGTTTCCACGGCGGCATCCGAAAGTCTTTTCCCCACGACAATGACTGCCCGGCAATCCGGCAAGATATCCCGGGGTCGGAATCCCGGAGGCGCGGCGGCCAGGGGCTCAGGGGAAGCAACACCAAAAAGATCACCGCCCGATTCGATGGTGAACTGCTTATTTTGGATGGTTAACTCTAAATCCGTTTTCCCTTCCTTGCTCATGAAGCCCCCTATAGCTTGACCTTCTATCTTTCGTGCCAGAAACAGGCAGAGCACTCCATTTTCTAAAAATCCGTTAGAGATCCGTCCCTGGGGAAAAGCCGGATGAGAAAAATTTAATGAATTTAACTATAGCGGGCTCAATTCAGCTGACTTCTCCTTAATATTAAGGATGACTTCAGCGGCGATTCTGGCAGCAACCCCGCAAACCTCGGGACATCCTTTCCTGGTATGGCCGCCCTCCTCATGAAAGGCTTCTCTCTCTGCCGGGTTTATCAGATGATAGACTTTGCCATACCGAATCTTATGGATCTCCGTGCAGAGAGTATGGCCAATTTTCTCCCTGAACTGTTCATATACCCGATTGGCCTCTTCCATCGCCTTTCCATATTGCTCCCGATCTTCAAGCCTTTCCCGCCCGGCGAGACAACATACCCCCATGATAGCTCCCGTAAGCGCTCCACAGGTTTCGCCTCTCCTCGCCACACCCCCAGCCAGAGCGCTGCCGGCTTTGAAGACCTCTTTGCTTCCCACATTTAACTTTTCTTGCAAAGCTGCAAGAACGGATTGGGTTCAACCCCTATAGATCATGTCATTTTGAAGTGCCGCCTCGAAGATCTCATCCAGAAGTTTTTCTCGATTTTTCATGAGCGTCTCCTTTCATAAAAAATTTACCCTTTTTTCCTTCTATTAGCATGATCCCTGGCAAAACAACACCAAAATATCGCCGGAATAAATTTGATTATGGGGGCCGTCCCCATGCAATGGGCAATGAAACCATGGGGCCCATGGGGAGATGCTAAATGAAGAAGTTATTCAATATGAGATTACAGATCTGATCCTCTTTTCCTTTTCGCTCCGTTAGCGCAGGAATAGAAAAGGGTTCAGAATCTCATCTCATTTCATATAGCCCATTATTTCCCCGATTTTCCTGTAGCTTTCGAGAAGGGGATACTCGGGGCGGGATGAATATCCCGCAGGCAGCTTGGAGCCCGTCGTCTCAATG
>JAOUFX010000952.1 GCA_029857975.1 Deltaproteobacteria bacterium
TCAAAAAAGACAGGGGAGGTAATCCCCAAGCTGAAAAAATTTTATCCAACGATCACCCCCGCCAAAGATGTTCTGGAAGCGGCTATCAACAATCCAAATCCCATCGTTCATCCGGTGGCGACCTTGCTCAATGCCGCCCGAATTGAACATTCAAAAGGTGAGTTCTACCTTTACGCCGAAGGAATGACCCCTGCTGTGGCGAGAACTTATGAATCTCTCAATCACGAAAGACTCGCTATTTGTAAGACACTCGGATATAAACTTTACCATTGGGATAATCTGGAATTTAAGGATTACAATCTGGGCGAAACTGAGGAGGAATGCCGTTATCGGATCCTCAATACCAGCATGGATGCCGCCTTTGGAAAAGATGGGATTTACGCAGGGATCAAAATGAAGGGGCCTGAGCACTTAAAGGACCGATTTGTGACCGAGGATGTTCCATATGGAATGGTCCTCCTCTCCACGCTGGGAGACCTCCTCGGAGTCCCCACCCCAACTCACGATGCCGTGATTCAATTAGCCTCTGTCATCAACCGGACCAATTACTTGAAAGCCGGGAGGGGGATGAAACAATTAGGCCTCTCCAAATTGGACAAAAAAGGCTTGAAAAAATTTCTTCTTGAAGGTAAATAAAGGCATCCTCTCAATTTTGATTTCCTCCGCAGGTATACCTTTCCAAAAAATGGCTAAGTAATCCAATAAAGAAAGTTAATTTTTCATAACATAAATTAGTGAATGAATACAATTTGTTAGGATATGAAATTTGTAAAAATTGAATTTACATAATTCCTGATAATTTAACCATATTTTATATCCATTTTTATATGCCTTTTTTATTATCTGTGAATTGTTAAATAATTTAATAATTTCAGAGAGTTTATCTACAGTTAAATCTTTTATCAAATTGTAAAAAATTTCGCTTGACAAAAAAAACCTATTATTTTAGTATCCAAATCGACATTGTGACACTTGTCACATAGAAAATTTCGTTTGAAACCTGTATTCTAAAGCACCGGGAACAACCTCTTGAAAACTATATGGAAGGAAAGGGGGGATTCTGAATCTAAATAGCGAAAACTGCTTTATATTTGAAGGCTTATCTGTTTTTTGAAGAGAAATTAAAACCAAATTGACTTAAAAAAAGGAGGAAGAAAGAATATGGGATTTACTATTTCGAAAAAGTATAATGATGCAGATCCAAGAAAGCTTCCGGATTGGCAGGTGGCTGAAATAGCAGAAGAAACTATGCCTACTATCGAGGAATGGCAGGATAAATTAGGCCTTAAGAAAGAAGAAATCATCCCCATGGGGAATTTATGTAAACTCGATTTCATGAAGATGATGGAGCGACTAAAAGATAGACCAGATGGAAAGTATATTGAGGTTACTGCCATTACACCTACTCCTCTGGGAGAAGGTAAAACGACAACAAGTATGGGCTTGATGCAGGGAATGGGGAAAAGAGGGAAAAATGTTGGTGGTTGTATCCGTCAGCCTTCAGGCGGTCCCACCATGAATGTGAAAGGAACGGCAGCCGGTGGTGGAAAAGCTCTTCTCATTCCCATGACTGAATTCTCTCTCGGTCTTACAGGGGACATTAACGACATTATGAATGCCCATAACCTGGCCATGGTCGCTTTGACTTCCCGTATGCAACACGAGCGAAACTATGACGATGCCGAGTTAGCTAAGCGAAAGCTTAAAAGGCTCGATATTGATCCTACCAATATTGAAATGGGATGGATCATGGATTTTTGCGCCCAATCTTTACGGAACATCGTCATCGGCCTTGGGGGCAAAATGGATGGTTTTACGATGGCATCCAAATTCGGGATTGCAGTCAGCTCCGAGCTCATGGCCATCCTCTCTATTGTTCGGGATCTGAAAGACCTTCGGGAGAGGCTTGGTAAGATTGTCGTAGCCTATGATAAGAAAGGCAAACCCGTCACCACCACAGACCTTGAAGTGGCAGGTGCAATGACTGCATGGATGAGGAATACCATCAATCCTACATTAATGATGACCACAGAATATCAGCCATGTCTGGTTCATGCCGGTCCTTTTGCCAACATTGCTGTGGGGCAGTCTTCCATCATTGGCGACCGAGT
>JAOUFX010000080.1 GCA_029857975.1 Deltaproteobacteria bacterium
CCGCACAGGGGTCCCCAGGGCTCCCCCCAGGGCAGCCAGCATGGCCCCGAAAACAAAGACCCCGGTGAAGAGCGTGGAAATGTTGACGCCGATGGCACTGGCCATCTCCCGGTCTGAAGCCGAGGCCCTCACCATCTTCCCCCACCAGGTCCTTTCAAAGAGCTGCCAGACCACAATGGCCACCGCCAGGCCAGCCCCGATGATGAAAAGGTTGTAAACGGGGAAAGGCCTTCCTACCACGGACACCGTTCCTTCAAAAAAACTGGGCAGGGGCGGAATTTTCGCTACCCCTCCCCAAATCATTTTCACCGCATCATCGAAAATCAGGATAAACCCGAAAGTGAGCAAGAGTTGGAAAGCATGGTCCAGGTTATAGATGTGGCGCAGAAAGAAGCGCTCCATCAGGTAACCCACGATTCCCACGGCAAGAAGACTCAGGGCAATGGCCAGCCAAAAATTGATTTCCCAGAGGCCATAGAAGGTGAAGGTGAAATAAGCCCCCAGCATAAACAAGCTGCCATGGGCAAAATTAAGCACGCCCAAAACCCCGAAGACAATGGTCAGTCCCGCAGCCAATAGCCACAGGTACATGGCTACGCTTAAACCCACTAAACCCTGGAAGGCTAAGGTTTCCATCTCCTTCCTCCCGTCCCCTTTGATTTCATACGGGGAGGGAGCCGACTCGGCCCCTCCCCCGGGTTTGAATTCACTTTTTGAATGTAATGGCTTCAAAAGGAGGATGGCGGTAATAGGATTGGGCTGGGATCACTTTCAAGTCACCCAAAACAGGAATTGGGTACTTGGGATCCATCACCACTCTCCCTGCAGGTACGTTATAAACCGCCTGGTGGTCTTCCGGCCTGAAGAATCTTTTACCACCTGGGGTCATGATTTCCATTCCTTCAATGGCTTTAATGAGTTCAGCCGTTTTTAGACTTCTGGTTTTTTCCACTGCCGCCTTGAAAACGTAGATGGTAGAGTAAGCCGTTTCGGCGGAATAGTTGGGAAGACGATTCCAACGTTTGCGGAAGTTAGCTACAAACTTTTTGTTTTCAGGGGTATCGGGATAATTGTGGATGTAACGGGCGGTGGCCCATAATTTATCTTTAAATTTCCCGCCGGCGACTTCTCTGGAAATCCCTTCCAGTAAATCCACGGAGCCGCCCATGCATTGAAACCAGGCTTGGATCTTGTCGAAGACTCCCAGCATAAGCGCCTGTCTGAGAAGCATGACTCCTTCCCCGGCCCAGGGGGTGGCATGGATGGCATCGGGTTTCGCGGCCATCACGGCTGCAATGTGGGAAGAAAAATCCATGGTCCAGAAAGGAGCCCAGGCTATGGAAACAAATTCTACGTCTGGACGGTACTTCTTCAGGGTATCTTGGAAGAGAGCCCAGACGGAGTATCCATACTCGTAATCGCAGTGGATTCCGGCCCATCTTTTAATATTGGGGAATTCTTTAAAGATAAGCGAAGACAGGATGCTTTCCTGGTAAACAGGGACAGAAATGCGGAAGATTTGTTTAATTCCTTTGCCGGCGACCAGCTCTTCGGTTAATCGGTGCGTAGAGGCATGGACAAACATACAGATGCGGTCCAGCTCCGGAAGAATGGGGCCTACGGCCATGGAGCTGCCGCTGGAATCCACCCCGAAAAGAAGATGAGCTCCCCAGTCGGTGGCCAAATACCTGGCATTTTTAACCGCCACGGCTGGTTTAAGCTCTTCGTCCATGAACTTCATTTCGAGCTTGCTCCCCAGGACTCCACCCTTGGCGTTGATCTCTTCAATAGCCAGCGTTGAACCGGCGAGAATTTGCCAGCCATAATCGGCATGGGCACCGGAGGTGACCCCCTGCCCTCCGATTTTGATGACATCGACCCCTAAAACTTTCTTCTTGGATTTGGCCTTCTGGGGGGCCGCCTCGCCTATCCCCCCTAATCCCCAGGCCATCCCGCCGATTCCGGCAGCCGTTGCCGCTTTCAAAAACGCCCGGCGACTGATCTTCTTACGTTCGGTCATCGGTTCCTCCTCTCTAAGTCTCGAGTTCGGGTTTCATGTTCGCAGTTTCAAGTTTTTTTCATCAGGTTTAAGGTTGTTCTAAAACTCAGCGACTCTGGATCATGGATTTTTACCCCCCGAAGACTCTTCATCACCCCCTTTCTCTTCTCAAGCTTTAGGTTGTACGTTTTACTTTTTGCGCCTTGCCCCTTACATTTAACACTTTACGCTTTACTTTGCAACACCTTCGCCGCTTCCTTGGCAAAGTAGGTTAAAATCAGGTCGGCTCCAGCTCGTTTGATGGACGTGAGGACTTCCATCATCACGCGTTCTTCTTCCAGCCATCCTTGCTGAGCTGCGGCTTTGATCATAGAATACTCACCGCTCACGTTGTAGGCGCCCACCGGAAGATCAAACTCTTCCCGAACTGCCCTGATGATGTCCAGATAGGGGAGAGCGGGCTTGACCATGATGATGTCTGCCCCTTCCTGAACGTCCAGCCTTGTTTCTCGCAGGGCTTCCCTGGCATTGGCAGGGTCCATCTGGTAGGATCGGCGGTCTCCAAATTGAGGCGTGGATTCCGCGGCCTCACGGAAAGGACCGTAAAATCCAGAGGCATGCTTGGCAGCATAAGACATGATGGGAATGTTTTCCAAGCCGTTCTGATCAAGAATCTCGCGAATACCCTTTACCCTCCCATCCATCATGTCCGATGGAGCGACCATATCCGCGCCGGCTTCGGCATGGGAGAGAGCCATTCTGGCCAAAAGGTCGAGGGTGGCATCATTATCCACCTGATCCTTAATCACAACCCCGCAGTGCCCATGGCTGGTATATTCACAGAGGCAAACGTCGGTAATGACCACGAGCTCCGGAAGCCTGTCTTTGATGGCCCGGATGGCTTGCTGGATGATTCCGGAACGGGCATAGGCTTCGGAGCCCCGGGGATCTTTCTTTTTCGGTATACCAAAGAGGATGATTGCTGGAATACCCAGGTTGGAAGCCTCTACCGCTTCCTTGACCGCCAAGTCCACGGAAAGTTGGGCGATCCCGGGCATGGAGTGAATCTCGTTTCTAACTTTTCGGCCATGAATGACGAAGAGAGGGTAGATGAAGTCATCCCTGGACAATTTCGTCTCCCGAATCATTCTCCTGAAATTCTCATTCTTTCTCAAACGCCGCGGGCGATAAACGGGGAAATACATCCAAAACTCCTTTCAAATTCGAAATGCGAAATTCGGGATGCGGAGTTAAAATATTTCGCACTCCGCATTCCGCAATCTGCATTCGGCAATCGTTAGATTCCCTTCTTCCACCCTTGTACTCTTTCCAACCCTTCTTGCAGCTTGGCTCCCTTTTCCGCCAAGCCTCTCGCTTTCTCCTTTTCTTTCTCCACTGCCTCTAAGCGGGCTTTCCGCAAAAATTCTTCGTTATGCAGTTTCAGGTTCGTCCGGGTCATTTCTTCTTCTACTTTGGAGATTTCTTTGATAATCCGCCTTTCTTCATCATCAAGGTTAATTAATCCCTTTAAGGGTAAGAATACCTCTATATCCCCGACTATGGCAGTTGCTGCCGTTTTGGGCTTCTCGCCTGCTGATTGCAAGGAAATTTCCCCGGTGTGGGCAAGGCTTTCTATGTAAACCCGGTTAATCCTTAGGGGGTTCAAATCATCCTCTTTCCCACTATGGAGGATGACTTCCACCGTTTTGGAGGGAGGAACGTTCAATTCGCTACGCAGGTTACGGATGGCTCCAATCACCCCCATGACCAGTTCCATTTCCGCTTCCGTTTCCGGCTGTACTTCCCCTTCTTGAACCTTGGGAAACTCGGCGACCATGATGGACCCTTCATTACCCGGAAGTAATTGCCAGATTTCTTCGGTGATGAAGGGCATGAAGGGATGGAGGATTCGAAGCGCGATGTCCAATACCCGAACGAGAGTATTCTGAGCCACCCATTTTGGCTCGGGATCATTTTCTTGATAAAGGACCGGCTTGATCAGCTCGATATACCAATCGCAGAACTCGTGCCACAGAAATTGGTAGATCGCCGAGGCAGCTTCATTAAACTTATAACTGTCCAAGCCCTGGCGCACCTCGCCGATGGTGCGATTCACCCGGCTTAAGATCCAGCGGTCAGCCAGCGTTAAATCCACCTGCCCTGGTGCCTGATGGGGGTTGTATCCCTGTAAGTTACTTAAGGTAAATCGGGATGCATTCCAGATCTTGTTGGCAAAATTCCTGTACCCCGCCAGGCGTTCTTCGGACAGCCGCACATCCCGTCCTTGCGCGGCAAAAGCGGATAGGGTGAAGCGAAAAGCATCCGTACCGAACTTTTCAATGACGACCAGCGGATCTACGACATTCCCCCGGGATTTACTCATTTTTTGCCCGTCGGCATCCCGTACCAAAGCATGAATGTAAACATCTTTGAAGGGGACATCTCCCATGAACTTGATCCCCATCATCATCATCCGCGCCACCCAGAAAAAGAGGATATCAAAACCTGTCACCAAAACGGAAGTCGGATAAAAAATTTTCAGATCTTTTGTCTTCTCCGGCCATCCCAAAGTGGAAAAGGGCCAGAGTGCTGAACTGAACCAGGTATCCAGGACGTCTTGTTCTTGTTCAACCCGGGAACTGGCGCAAGCTGCGCATTGGTCAATCGGTTGAACCGAGACGGTTACTTCTCCGCAATCGCTGCAATACCAAGCCGGGATCCTATGGCCCCACCAGATCTGGCGGGAGATGCACCAGTCGCGTATGTTATTCATCCATTCAAAATAGGTACTCTCCCAAACCGGTGGAATAATCCCGGTGGCCCTTTTCTGCACGGCTTCGATGGCCGGACGAGCCAGGGTCTCAGCACGCACGAACCACTGCTTGGAAACCATAGGCTCGATAACCGTCTTGCAACGGTAACAATGGCCGACATTATGAAGAAAGTTTTCTATTTTCTTTAATAAATTAAGATCTTTAAGGTCTTTGACGACTTCTTTGCGGCATTGAAACCGCTGTTGGCCGGCATATCTTCCAGCCTGGGTATTCATTTTCCCGGCGTCGTCTATTACCCGTATTA
Organism: Deltaproteobacteria bacterium; assembly: GCA_029857975.1. The sequence goes on from JAOUFX010000080.1 coordinate 5,078, forward strand.
CCTCCAGTCCATGCCGGCGGCCGATTTCGAAGTCGTTGGCGTCATGGGCCGGAGTAACCTTCAGGGCTCCGGTACCGAATTCCTGAGTAACATATCCATCGGCAATTACAGGGATTTTCCGGTTCATCAGAGGAAGGATGACGTTTTCCCCGATAAACTTCATGTATCGTTTATCTTCGGGATGGACGGCAACTCCAGTATCCCCGAGCATTGTCTCCGGTCGGGTGGTGGCCACGACCAGATATTCCTTGGAGTCTTCCAGGGGGTATTTGATGTAATAAAGATGCCCCTGCTCTTGTTCGTGTTCTACTTCCAGGTCCGAGAGAGCTGTCTGGCAACGGGGGCACCAATTGATGATGTAGTCGCCCCGATAAATCAGGCCTTCCCGGTAAAGGCGCACAAAAACTTCTTTCACCGCCAGGGAAAGGCCTTCATCCATGGTGAATCTCTCGCGGCTCCAATCACAAGAGCTCCCTAATTTTTTCAGTTGTTTGATAATCTGGCCACCGAACTCTATTTTCCACTTCCATACCCGTTCGACGAATGCTTCCCGGCCCAGTTTATGCCGGTTGGTTCCTTCTTCGGCCAACTGTTTTTCCACCACATTTTGCGTCGCAATTCCCGCGTGGTCCGTTCCCGGAAGCCAAAGCACGTTGAAGCCATCCATGCGCTTGTATCGGGCCAAAACATCCTGGAGGGTGTTGTTCAGGGCGTGGCCCATATGTAAAGAACCGGTTACGTTGGGAGGAGGGATGACGATGGAAAAAGGAGGACGGACGGATCCCTCATCCGCCCGGAAAAGACTTTTGTCCTCCCAGAACTGATACCATTTTTCTTCCACTTTTTGGGGGTTATAAACTTTTTCCCAGGTTTTTATTTCTTGCTCTTTTTTCACACCTTCTCCTCGGCATCCACTTTGAGTTTCTCGATTTCTTGTCTCAATACTTCTGTAGCAATCAGGGGAAACATCTCCCGGGCTACCCGCTCTAATACCCGCATTCCATCCGAGGCCATCCATTCTTCGGTTTTCATCTGCAGGGCTTCCTTCTGCGCCTGCATCTTTTCCACTTCTGCTTGCAACTTTTCAATCTCTTTCCCGAAGGCTTCCGCGGCGATCCGGGGCATCATCTCCCGGGCCCTCTGGTCCAAAACCTGCAAACCTTCGGCAGCCAGCCACTTTTCCGCCCTGGTGTTGAGCGCCTCTTTATGGACCCGGATTCCCTCCAATTCTTCTTGCAGCCTTTCGGCTTCCTTTTCCAATACCTCTTTGGCAATAGCGGGAATCATTTCGCGTACGCCCTGGTTCAGAACCTGTAACCCCTCTGAATCCAACCATTTTTCTACTTTCGCGCTCAAAGCTTCCTGTAGCGTCCTGATTTTCTCTACCTCGGCTTTGAACTTTTCGATTTCTTTTTCCATTTCTTCTTCGGCGATGCGGGGAATCATCTCCCGGACCCCTTGATTTAAAACCTGTACCCCCTCTGTACCCAGCCATCTTTCAGCCCGGGCGTTCAACGCCTCTCGAAGAGCCCGGACCTCTGATTCATAGTCTTCGCATAAAGGTGGAGGTTCAGCAGGTCGGGATACCTCCTGGCAAGTGTTCCGTTCAGTTTCAGGGACAGGTTTTTCTTCGGGAGTCGGGGGGGTAATGAGGGAAGGCATAGCTTCTGATGGGCTCGAAGCAGCTTCCTCTTGGGACCCTTCCTCTTCTCTCCGCTCATGGTTCGGCCTTCCTGAGGTTTCTGCATTCCCTCTTTCTGTATAGCTGGAGGATTCCTCTACAACCTCGGTTAATTCGATAATTTCTTCTTTCTCTCCATTGGTCATAATCCCTCCCCTGGTAACAGTTTAGCCCTTTGAAAAAAGTCTACATTTTGTCATTCCCGTGAAAACGGGAATCCAGAACCCATCAGGAAAAATCCTGGATTCCTGCTTTCGCAGGAATGACGACCTTAAAAATCCCCCTTTTTGGAAAGGTTTTCAAAAAGCTAAAGTTATACGCATTTTTCACTTTTCAATGAAATTAAGCGTGTTTTTTTAAAACGATAAACTGACACTTTCCCTGAAATTTTCCTGCAATTACCATAAAAAACCCCAGCAGTCAAGTAAGTTTGGAAATAAAAAAATGGACCTTCAAATAATCAACCAGGGTTGAGGAAGGAAGATTTTTTCATAAAGTTTGATGGCGTAACGATCCGTCATGCCGGCGATGAAATCCAGAATGGCCCGCTCGACCGGCTCATGGGCAAACGCCTCCCCCGCTTCCTCCCGGAATTCTTTTTTCCTTTCTAAAAAATAGGCGTGGAGTTCCCGGATGATTTTGGCCGACTTGATGAAATCTCCGTGAACTTCCGGCAGGTCATAGACGCGGTCGTACAGAAAATTTCTGAGTTTCACCGTGGCCTCCATCACCCCCTCACTCAAGCCAATCTTCAATGGGTCGGAATCCTGGGCTTGTCCCAGGATGTCCCGCACCATGGAATCGATTCTTTTCCCGTGGGATTCGCCCAGGCGCTCCACGCAATCTTGTGGAATATCCTGGGGGGAAATCAAGCCGGCGCGCATGGCATCATCAATATCATGATTGATGTAGGCAATAATATCCGCGATGCGTACCAGCCTCCCCTCGTAGGTACAAGGTGCGTCCTCCGGGTCCTCCGGGAATACATCCCCTTTGCCTTTGGAGTGCTTAAGAATTCCGTCGCGGACTTCAAAAGTTAAGTTCAACCCTTTCCCGTCTTTTTCCAGGAAATCAACCACCCGTAAACTCTGGTCCGCATGATGAAATCCTCCCGGGCAAATCTCTTTAAGAATCTCTTCACCGGCATGGCCAAAAGGAGTGTGTCCCAGGTCGTGTCCCAGGGCGATGGCTTCGGTGAGGTCTTCATTCAGCGCCAGGGCCTTAGCCAAGGTGCGGGCTATCTGGGAGACTTCCAGAGTATGAGTAAGGCGGGTGCGATAATGGTCGCCGGTGGGAGTTAAAAAAACCTGGGTTTTATGCTTGAGGCGACGGAAAGATTTGGAGTGGATGATCCGGTCGCGGTCGTGCTGGAAGGCGGGTCGGATGCTGCATTCATCCTCCCAGATCTTTCTTCCTCGACTCTCGGAGCTAAGCTGGGCAAAGGGCGATAAAAATTTCTTTTCCCTCTCTTCAAGCATCAGGCGAATCGACATTATAAATTCCTTTAGTCGCGTTAGATATTTTTTTAACCGTCCCTGTTAGGTTGTGATTTACAAAACCCTATGCTTTGAGTTAATATCGTTCCATGAAAGCAACCCTTTACCGCTACCTGTTGAAAGAGCTTCTCCCCTCTTTTGCCCTCGGACTGGTCGGGTTTACTTTCATCCTGCTTACCGGAAGGATTTTACAGCTTACCGAACTATTCGTCAATAAGGGCATTCCTTTGTCCTACATCCTAAGGCTTCTCTACTACCTTTTGCCCTCTTTCCTGGTCCTGACCATTCCTATGGCCATGCTGTTATCGGTGCTGCTGGCCTTTAACCGCCTATCGGGCGATAATGAGATTACCGCCTTTAAAGCTTCCGGCGTAAGCTTGTACCAAATGATCCCTCCGGTATTGATGCTTGCTTTCCTGGCCTT
>JAOUFX010000081.1 GCA_029857975.1 Deltaproteobacteria bacterium
CGATCCTAAAAGAACAAGACTTTTTGACCTTCTCTTAAGGATCGTGCCTGCTAAACGCTTCCAAAATTAACACATATTGAAACTCGATGCAACGATTCTTCGATTTTTACACCTCACTCCTTATTCTCTAATCCTTGAACCTTTTTAGCCATAACTTGGCTTACGGAATAATTACCGCTTAGTGGGAATTTTAAAATCCGCAATTTTTTGATGATCTCCTAAAAAGTCGAAAAGCCGTCACTCCTGCGCAAGCAGGAGTCCAGAATTGCTGGAATTAAATGGATTCCCGCTTTCGCGGGAATGACCAAAATGGGATAAAATGGACTTTTTACGGGTTCATCAATTTTTGGCTCAGGAAAAAATTTTATTTTTTTGCATTTTTCCTCTTGCATTTTACGGCGCCCAGCTTTATATTGTTATTAGCACTCGTTTTCAACGAGTGCTAATAACAGTTTTTTTGCAAGCCCATTCCTGCCGGTGGCCTACCTTTTGCGAGAAAAAATATCCGGTTTAGGAATAAAAAATGTAATAAAGTCAATATAATAGAAATGGTTTTTTTTAGTCGGAAATAACCGACCATTTTAAACTGTAGAAAGGAGAAGTAAATGATGAAAATTAGACCACTTCAAGATCGAGTCATCGTCAAACGCGTGGAAGAGGAAGACAAAACCAAAGGAGGAATCATCATTCCCGATTCCGCCAAGGAAAAACCCATGGAAGGCAAAGTGATTGCCGTGGGTAAGGGTAAGGTTCTTGAGGACGGGAAGATCCACCCCCTTGATGTCAAGGCCGGTGACCGGGTGCTCTTCGGCAAATATTCCGGTACCGAGGTCAAAATTGATGGGGAAGAACATCTGATCATGCGCGAAGACGACATTTTAGGCGTGATCGAAAAATAATCAGAAATAATATTGGACCTTAAAGGAGGAACGAAACAATGGCAGCCAAAGAAATACGTTATGATCAAAAAGCGCGGGAATCCATCCTCAAGGGTGTAAATACCCTGGCCGATGCGGTGAAGGTCACCTTGGGACCAAAAGGCCGAAATGTCATCCTGGAGAAGAGCTTTGGGTCTCCTACCGTAACCAAGGACGGCGTCACCGTCGCTAAGGAAATCGAGTTGGAAGACAAATTCGAGAATATGGGTGCCCAGATGGTCAAGGAAGTAGCTTCCAAAACCTCTGACGTAGCCGGCGACGGGACTACCACAGCCACGGTTTTAGCCCAGGCCATTTACCGTGAAGGATCCAAACTGGTAGCTGCGGGCCACAACCCCATGGAGTTGAAAAGAGGGATCGAAAAAGGTGTGGAGACCGTCATCGACGAACTCAAGAAACTTTCCAAACCCACCAAGGAACAGAAAGAAATCTCCCAGGTAGGAACCATCTCGGCCAACAACGATGAGACCATCGGCAATATTATCGCCGAGGCCATGGCCAAAGTTGGCAAAGAAGGCGTGATCACCGTGGAAGAAGCCAAATCCATGGAAACCACTCTGGATATCGTTGAGGGCATGCAGTTTGACCGAGGGTACATTTCTCCCTATTTCGTGACCAACCCGGAAAAGATGGAAGCCGTACTCGAGGATGCCCTGATTCTCATCAACGAGAAAAAAATCAGTAACATGAAAGATCTACTCCCGGTTTTGGAGCAGATCGCCAAGATGGGTAAGCCCCTTTTGATCATTGCCGAAGAAGTGGAAGGAGAGGCTCTGGCTACCCTGGTAGTGAATAAACTTCGGGGTACATTAAAGTGTGCAGCGGTGAAGGCCCCAGGGTTTGGGGACCGGCGGAAAGCCATGCTGGAAGACATCGCCACTTTAACCGGCGGGCAGATGATCTCCGAAGAGATGGGAGTGAAGTTGGAGTCCATCTCCCTGAAAGACCTGGGCAAGGCCAAACGGATCACTATCGACAAGGATAACACGACGATCGTCGAGGGAGCCGGAGAATCCAAGGCGATTGAAGGCCGGGTGAAGCAGATTCGGGCCCAGATCGAAGAAACCACTTCCGATTACGACCGGGAGAAATTACAGGAGCGGCTGGCCAAGCTGGTTGGCGGAGTAGCCGTGATCAACGTCGGTGCAGCCACGGAAACAGAGATGAAGGAAAAGAAGGCCCGGGTAGAGGATGCTTTGAATGCCACCCGCGCAGCCGTGGAAGAAGGGATAGTCGCCGGTGGTGGAGTGGCCTACCTGCGAACCTTGCCGGCCATAGAAAAGATTAAACTTTCTGAAGAACAACAGTTTGGGCTGAATATTTTGAAGAAGGCCCTGGAGGAGCCCATCCGCTGGATCGCCCAGAATGCCGGGCATGATGGCTCCATCGTCATCGAGAAAGTTAAAAATGAAAAAGGCAATATAGGCTTCGATGCCCAGGGAGAGGAATATACGGACATGGTCAAGGCCGGGATCATCGACCCCAAAAAAGTGGTGCGCACAGCCTTGCAGAATGCCGCTTCCGTAGCCTCATTGCTCCTGACCACTGAAGCCATGGTGGCGGAGAGACCCAAACCGGAAAAAAACTTTCCACCCATGCCTCCGGGAGGCGGAGGAATGGAAGGGATGTATTAGAAGCCGAAGGTTTACGGAACACAAGTAACGAATAACCCATAACCACTGGCCGATTACCAGTAAAGGGAAAGCCCTCCATGGAAAAGAAGGAGGGCTTTCCTTTTTTAGCAGGAAGCTTATTCCCGTTCTTTTTGGGCTTCCAGGATGACGGTCTCTAAACGTTCATCCAGGGCCCGAAGCCGCGAGGCCATTTTTTTTAACATCTTCACAGCAATTTCAATGTTGCCCTTAAGAAGTTTTTCGAAGGCATCAGGGCCGACCACCAGAATTTTACTGTCTTCAATTACTTCCACCGTCGCTGAACGATCCATTCCCATCAACAGGGCCATCTCTCCGAAAAATTCTCCATCGGAAAGTTCGGCCAAAACTTTCTGGGTGGTCCCCACTTTTTTCCGAACCTGTACCTTTCCTTTTTGGATGACGAACATGTCCCGCCCCAGTTCTCCCTCGCGGAAGAGAACGGTTCCTTTGGGAAAATCTTTGCCGAACTTCCAGAAAAGCTGTTCCTCTTTTTTCATGGAGGATCTGAATCCTTCTCCGCAACCGGCTGGCGTTCAGCTGCCAGTTTTTCTATGATTTCATAGGCTTTTTTCAACCGGGCGGCCAAATTAGCCACGATCTTCATTCCTACGCCCGAAGTTGCCCGGAATAAACTATCCAGAACTTCCGGCTGGACTACGAGGATCTGGCTCTCTCCTTCCACCACGGCGTTGATGGAGCGCGGCTGTCCAATCAGGCAGGCCATTTCCCCGAAGAAATCTCCCTCTTTTAAAATATCAATGTTCACTTCCTCCTGGCCCGCTTTTTTATAGAGGCGCACCTGGCCCTTCTGGATGATAAACATTCCGGTGCACGTCTGCCCTTCTTCGAAAAGGATGGTTCCTGCGGGAAAAATCCGACCAAATTTCTTGAAGAGTTGTTCTTCTTCCTTCATCGCCCTTCTTTCATCTCCGCCTCCAGGGTATAGATCAAGCTGGCCTCGCCCTCAATTTTTACCAAAAGGTAAAAGAGGGCAGGCTTGGTATCCATCTTTACTTGGGGGTGAAAAATTTTTATCCCAAAAGGAGTGGTTTGGGGAAATAGGCAGTTGCCCCCTTTTAAAAGGCGGAAGGATTTATTTAAAAATTTCCAGCTTACATTCCCTCTCTGGCCGCTGCCCTGCCACTGGAGCGGACTGGCCTGGAGAGTTAGAGAATGATTGGGCTTGATGTTGATTTTGAAGATGTCGTAAACATCCGCTGTGGAGCTGATGAAGTTCTCATCAAAAAGGTAAATCCCGGGCTCAGAAACCGGTAAAAAAATAGCCTTCTCATAGGTCTCCGGGGCATCCGTACCAGAATCACCATCATTCTGATCCCATAAAACAACCTGCAGCATATACTGACCCAAAATTTCTCCGGAGTAAACCCCGCCGCTTCCCAGAACGTGGATATAATAGGCTGACGGTTTGGGTTCGGAATTGGAGGTCCATTCCATAAAGGAGGGTTCAACTTCGGGATTGGTCTGACTGCTAACTTTTAAACTGGCTCCATCGGGGTCTTCCAGCCTCCATTCCACCTTCCCCCCCATTTCAACTATCCAATGGGGAGTCAAAAAGACCTGGATGGTCTGGCCCGGCTTGATTGGGCTTACTTTGAAAACTTGCCTTCCTTCACTGACAATGAACCCGCGGTGTTCTCCCTCCCCCACAATTCTTTCCTCAGCCCAAAGGGGATATACCCAAAGTACGCACAAAAGAAGAAAAGAAAAGCTCGCTTTCATCTCATCCCTGAACTTTACCCGAGCATCTGGTTTTCCATGCGGTTCATCAGGCGCTTCCACTCCCGATCGACGTTTTCCTGAATGCGCTCCAAATCCCCTTCTTTCAAAAAGGCGAAACGTCCCTGAGGCTTCAAATATTCACCCGCGGGGATCCCTTCGGGTTCCACGTTGAGGGTGTAGCGCTCGCCATTTTCTACTTCGTAGAGGGGAAAAATCTTCGTCTGTACAGCTAATCGGGCCAGACGGATGGTCAGCTCCGCAGAAAATCGCCATCCCACAGGACAGGGAGAAAAAGCATAAATAAATTTGAACCCCCGCGTCTCCTTGGCCCTTTTCATCTTGCGCATCAAATCTTCCGGGTAGGCAATGGAAGCCGTAGCCACGTAGGGTACCCGGTGGGCGACCATGATCTGGACGATGTCCTTCTTGGGTTGATTCTTCAGGTTGGCTGGAGGCGTAGTGGTTGTCCAGGCTCCCCAAGGCGTGGCCGAGGAACGCTGGATCCCCGTGTTCATGTAGGCCTCGTTGTCATAACAAATATAGATATAGTCGTCATTGCGTTCGGCCGCGGCCGAAAGAGCCTGAATGCCGATATCAAAGGTGCCGCCATCTCCGGCGATGGTTACCACGGTGGTTTTCGTATCCCCTTTTATGTCCAGCGCCGCCCGCACCCCTGAACCTGCAGCCCCGGCAGAGGGGAAAGGAGTATTATAGGCGGCCAGTTTAATGGGCGAAACGGGAAATGTCCCGGAGATGGTTCCAAAGCAGCCAGCGGTGATTACGGCGATGGTCTGTTCCCCAAGGGCATGAAAAACGGTGCGCAAAACAATGGGCATGGCACAACCCGGGCAGCAGCCGTGGCCGGAGTGAAGATACTGGTCGTTTAACTCCTTGGCTTTCATGTTTGCACCCCTATCCAAATCGGCACCCCATTGGGGTTCGGATTTCGAATTGTATATTCAAGTATTTCCTGAATGGTTTCCGGCGTGATATCTTTTCCTCCGAGGCCGGCGATGAATTCAAAGACTTGCGGTTTGCGCGGCGAATTGAAGAGGGCGGCCTTCAGCTCCTGGGCGACGATGCCGCCGGCACCCAAGGAGTTGTCGCGGTCGAGCACGGCGACCTTCCTGGCCCCTTCCAAGATCTTACAGAGTTCCCTGGATGGGAAGGGACGGAACATGCGCAGGCGGCACAGCCCCACTTTCTTGCCCTGTTTCCGGAAAGCTTTGACCACCTCGATCGCTGTGCTGGCAGCGGTCCCCATGGTCAGAAGCACTACATCGGCGTCGGCCAGATGAATTTTCCCCATGTAGCCATAGCTCCGGCCGAAACGGACTTTGAATTCGCGGTCCACGCGGGCGATAACTTTTTTGGCCTCATCCATGGCGCTCTGAGCTACGTGTTTGAAGGAAATAAAGAGCGAAGGGTCGGCCATAATGTTAAAAGTGTGGGGGTCGCCGGGGTCGAGTTTATAGCGGGGCCGGTAAGGAGGCAGAAAGGCATCCACATCCTTCTGCTCGGGGACTTCCACCGTGTCCGAGGTATGGGAGAGGAAGAAGCCATCCTCCAAGATCATTACCGGTAAAAGGACCTCCTCCGCGATCCGGTAACCCTGAATGACTGTATCCAACGCTTCCTGAGCGCTCTGGCAATAAAGCTGGATCCATCCCGTGTCCCGCTGGGAGAGGCTATCGCTGTGGTCGCACCAAATATTCCAGGGAGAGCCGATCGCCCGGTTGGCGTTGACCATGACCACGGGCAGGCGGGTGCCGGAAGTCCAGTGGAGCATCTCATGCATGTAGGCCAGCCCATGGGATGAAGTTGCCGTAAAAACCCGGGCTCCCGCAGCTGAGGCCGCGGCCACGCAGGCCAGGGCGGAATGCTCGGATTCCACCTTGATAAACTTAGCTTTCAGCCGCCCGTCGGAGCAAATCTCGGATAGTTCCTCGACGATGGTGGTCTGAGGCGTGATGGGATAAGCGGAGATCACTTCGGCCCGGGAAAGCATGACGCCGTAGGAAACGGCGGAATTTCCCGTAAGTAATTTTTTCATTTTTTCACCTCCACGGAGATGGCCCCGCGGGGGCACTCCGCGACGCAGATGCAGCATCCCTTGCAATAATCCAAGTTGATTTCATATCCTTGCATGTCCGGCCGGGCTGAGACAGCCATGTCCGGGCAATAGAGAAAACAATTGTGGCAGAGGTTACAGACGCCACAGTTAAAGCAGCGCTTGGCCTCCTCGAGAGCTGACGCCGCGGATAAACCAAGGGTCACTTCGGAAAAATTGGCGGTGCGCTGAGGGATTGATATTTTTTCTTTCGCCCTCCTCGCCTGGCGCTTGAAGTAAGCGGTATTCAGCTCGGAAAACGTAACCACTTCCTGTTCCAAGCCCTCCTCGCCTCCCTTCTGGTAACGGGCCATGGCGCGGCTGCCCTTCTCTCCCCAGCGCGCGCAACGCAGGGCCGCGAGTACATCCTTGCCCTGTAAGGTGGCATCAATGGCCATGGCCGCCTTTTTCCCGGAGCCGATGGCGTAGGACACTGTCCGCGGCTGGGCGGTGATGTCTCCTCCGGCAAAAACTTTCTTCAGGGAGGTTGCCCCGGCCTCATTCACAAACAGGGAGCCCGCGGATTTTTGCAGTTCCTGGGGAAGAAAAGATAAGTCAGGAACCTCCCCGATGGCGGAAATGACCGAGTCGATTGGAAGGGTAAAATTGGAACCTTCGATCGGTCGGGGCTGCCTTCGCCCGTCCCTCCCCGGGGGGCCGAGAAGATTTTTGATACATTCGATCCCCTGCACGTTGCCGTTCTCGGTGAGGATTTTTATTGGGGAGCTGAGGAAGATGAATTCGATGGATTCTTCTTCGGCATCCGTCACTTCCTCCCCCCAGGCGGGCATCTCTTCTTTGCTCCGGCGGTAAATGATCAATGGTTTGGCTCCGAGACGCAAGGCGGAGCGAGCTGCGTCCATGGCCGTGTTTCCCCCGCCGATGATGGCCACCCGCTTGCCGAGATCAACGGTCTGCCCGGAGTTGATTTTCTTTAAAAATTCCAATCCGGACATTACCCCCGTCGCGTCTTCCCCGGGGATGTTCATGGGCATACTCATCCAGGCACCCGTCGCCACAAACCAAGCATCGAACCGTTGCAGGTCCTTCCACTTTACTTCAGCGCCCAGACCCGTGTTCGTCTTGGCTTCCACTCCCAAGGCCAGGATATTCTCGAGCTCCTGGTCGAGAATATCCTTGGGCAAACGATAGGGCGGTATGCCGTAGCGAAGCATGCCTCCGAGCTTCGGCTGGGCTTCGAAAATAGTTACTCCATAGCCCAAGGAAGCAAGGTGGTAAGCGCAGGAAAGCCCTGCTGGGCCAGAGCCGATGACGGCTACTTTCTCCTTCTTTTTTTCCTGCGGGGGCAGGAAGCGTTTTCCTGCCTGATAGGCATGATCTCCAAGGAATCGCTCCAGTTCATTGATGGAAGTGGCTTCGTCGAATTCTTTGCGGTTGCAGGCCCCCTCACAGGGATGGAAACAGACGCGGCCACAAACCCGGGGCAGGGGGTTTTCCTGGATAATTTTCTCCCAAGCGCCGAGATATTCCTCTTGTCCGGCCAGGACCATTACTGCTTCCACATCTTCGCCCGCCGGACAAGCCTCGTTACAAGGGGCCAGTTTGTTGAGATAAGCCGGGGTGAGGTAGCGCCAAGTCCCGGTTTTAGAACCCTGGGTTCCTTCGAAGGATAAAGAAAAAGGAGGAAACGACGTCTTTTTTGGCAAAGGGAGGGGAGTTTTTTTCTTCTCCTGTTTCTTCTTTTTTTTCATTTTTCACTCCTGTATATAGTTCCAAGTTTTTAGTTCGGAGTTCGGAGTATTCAGGCTCCTGGTTTTTTCGCTCCGAACTCATAACTCCGAACTCATAACTTCATGTAGTCGAGGTCTGCTCATAGGCTGCCTTGGCGGCGGCGATATTCGCCTCCGCTTTGGCAGGGACGTACTCCTGGATTCCCTCCAGGATTGCCTTCAGGCCCACGAGTCCCGTAATCTTGGCGAAGGCGCCCAAGATCACCGTGTTAACGACAGGGGCCGTGGTTGAACCCAAGCCGTTTTCCTGGGCGATACGGTTGGCATCCACCGTGGCGACTCGGAAATCGCTAAAATTCGGGAAGGCCAAGGAGGGCTTGGGAGTGTTGATGAGAATCCATCCTCCTGGTTTCAGACCGGAGGTCACATCCACTACGTCAAGGATCGGCTCATCCAGCACGACTACGTGATCGGGTTCGTAGACCTGAGACCGGCGGGTTATGGTTTTTTGGTCGAAGCGGGTGAAGGCCATGACG
>JAOUFX010000953.1 GCA_029857975.1 Deltaproteobacteria bacterium
CAACTCCAATTGAAATTTCTGCAGCTTGTTTTCGCCCCAAACAAATCTTAGCAATTTCTTCAACCGTCCTTTTTCTTCTGGAATATCTATTTTCCCAACGATAAAGAATTTAATCTTTCCGTCATATGTTTTCTTTATTCCCCTCACTATTTCGATAATCCTATCCTGTCCCTTCCCCGGAACGATTGCCCCAATGGTAGAAATGATGATTGCTTCTTGATCAACTTTTAGCTCTCTCCTGATCCTTTCCCTTTCAACGCTACTGAACTGAAACTCCCTAATATCCACAGGGTTATATCTAACCAATATTTTATCACACTCTTTTTGCTTCGCAAATTGCCTAGCTTCATTTTCTGAGGGTACTACAATTTTATCGCCGCTGACATAAATAAGCTTGTTTTGGATCTTTCCGATGACATTTTTCAATAACATCTCTCTTACATGAAAAATCACGGGTAGCCTAAAAAACATCTTGAATAAAAGGGCAGTAGGAAGGATAACGACGGAATTAATATGGACTAAATCTACTCCTTCCAGTTTTACAATTTTCCTTAAATTGATGATAACCTTAGGACCCATTAGTACCATCATAATGAGTTTCTTCAGAATAGAGCCCCTGTTATTTCGGTGATACACAAAACGACTCAGAGGTTGAACAAATACAGAGATCCCCTTTTTATTATACTCCTCTATAACAGGACCAGGCATTCCGATGAGAAGCACTGGTCTGAAGGCATTCGGATCTAAATACCTAACAAGTGTCAACAGGCTCTTGGGTGCACCACCCCAGCCACCATCGGAATCAATGAAGAGGATGTTCTTCAAAGCGATGTCTCCCGAACATAAGGGAGAAGCATTTCCTTTATCTCAATATGTCCAACCCACAAATCAATACTCCCGTATCCTGATTTCTAGAGAACCCATGGCAATTTAACCTTGCGTCAAACCAAAGCTAGGTCCGCCACAATCCTCACCGTTTTTCCCACAGCAGATCCCCATAGAGCTCCAGTAGGGTCTTTTCCGCTTTAGGCCAGGTGTATAGCTGAGCCGTTTTCAGGGCATTTTGCTGCAACATTTGCAACGAGTTTCGATCCTTAAGTTTAGCAAACGCAACGAGAATCTCTTGCTTAGTGGCTTCTGGCATAATAATGCCACAGTTTCCCCTCTTTACGATTCGACCAACCTCGCCAATTTCCGTCGTAATAACGGCTTTCCCAGCTGCCAGCGCTGAAAAAACCGTATTGCTAACAGAATACCTGTTATTAGGAGGATCTGGGTGCAAACAGTAATAAATGACATCGGAAAATGAAAAATAGGCAGTGAGCTGATCCCGGTCCAGCCATCCCATATAGAGAACATTCGACAGTCTAGCCGAAGCTTCCTGAACATGGATAGTTAAAGCTTGGTGCTCCCGCCCCCCTGCCACGATGACGAAAACGTCTGGGTCTTCCCTCACTGCTTCAAGTAAGGGGAGGATAATACGTGTTGGAGCAATCCCTGCGAGGTAAGAGACGACCAGCTTTCCCTGATCTCGTGCCCTTTTAGCTCTCGAGCTGACCAAGTTCTGAGTTGGATCCTCGAATTCTTGAGGATCCTTCCAGTTACTAACCACGTGGATGGGTTTTCCCGTCCGTTTCCTATATTCCTCTTTCATGATTTCGCCCACAACAATAACAGCATGGACACGTCTCATAAGCGATCTTTCCAATTTTAAAAAAGAATTCATAATCCTTTTGCGAAGGCTAATTGTCGCTGCGAAGTCTTCGTGTGCGTCAAAGACAATCTTCGCTCGCTTGAGCTTGCCTAGGAACACCCCTAGAGGTAGGGTATCAAGATCATGGGAGTGCACCACTTGAAAATCTCTTCGGAGCAATTGAACCGATCTCAGATAGAACAGTGTCATATCAATGAAAAAAGTGACAAAACGCCTCCGTGCAGCGAGTCTAAGGGGCTGTAAAAAAGACAAGCTGACTCGCTCAATGTGGATTCCCTCCATATCCTCACAGTTCGGATATTTTCCTTCACGATCCAATGCCCACACTGTGACGTCATAGATGCGACTAAGACTCCTTGCTTCTTTCAAAACACGAGGATCTGGTAGAAAA
>JAOUFX010000954.1 GCA_029857975.1 Deltaproteobacteria bacterium
AATTTTTATCCTCTCTGGCAAGAAATATTTCCCCCGTTGGCGGGCGAAATTCTATTTCCTTCATGTGTGCTGATGGGCCCTTATACTACATATATAAGGCCTAAGTCAACTCTTCGACTCCCCGGCATCAATGCGGTGGCTTAGCCACGGCCTGATACTTCGGCCTGAGCTCGAGCCGAGGGCAAGCCCCGGCTTTTAGGCCGGGGACCCTTTGGCGCTTGCTCCGACCCGTGGCTTTTGTTAAAATGATAACAAAAGAGGCACTTGATAAACCAGGTCTTCCGCACAAGGAAAGAAAATTTAAAACTTTTTTCCCGGCTCTCCCCGCCGGAAATTAACTGAATTCATTCCCCCCGCGCAGAAAAGCAGCAGGCCCAAAAGGAGAAAAAAATGGACGAAATTCCTGAAGCGCTCATTCTGGACGATTTAGCGTGGGAACCTTTCGGAGGGAAGACCAAGGGTATTTTCCGGAAAAATCTTTCGGCAATGAGTTTCCCTTCCGGTTTTAAGGCCAGCCTTACTTTAGCCAACCCGGCCGGGGAGTTTCCCGAACACATCGACCCCTACACCCATATTTTTTACCTCCTGGAAGGTGTAGGAGAAGCATCAGTCGAGGGCCGGACCATCCCTTTGAAAAAAGGAACTGCCCTGACAGTTGCCGCCGGGAAGAGGCACGGCTATAAAAACTCCGGTCCTGGCGATCTCCTTCTGATCACCCTAAATATTTTCGAGGGAGGATAGAAAAAATGAGCATTCTTAAAATTATCTCCAATATTGATAAGGCCACTCAAACCATAGACAAGGCTACCCAGGCCATAGACAAAATTTCGACCGCCTTCGACGCCAAGTCTAAACCTATCAAGAGAGCCCTAACCATTGAAGAACGGGAGAAATTAGTCAAGACCAGGATCAAAGAAAAAGGCCTGCAAGCCATGTTTCGGGATATCTATCCGGACCTCTAAAGGGCTCGGGTTTGCTCCTTACTCTGCTTAATACCCCATTTCCTCATTGACGAGAACGACGGTGAATTGGTCGATATCGGCGGGCTTCTGCATTAAGATCAACAAGGCCGCGCAAATTCTTTGGGGAGCATGACAATCGCTACAAACCCCGGTGACCTCACAGGGTGTTTTATACTGGCTCCTTAACACCCTTTGGACCGCGGCCCGGTTCCGTGTTCGTCGGATGGCCTCATCCACCGATTCAACCAATTTATTCGCTCCCGCAATGACGATTACCCGCTTAGGACCCGAACAAAGACTGGCCACCCGATTTCCTCCCCCGTCCAAATTGACCAGGGTGCCATCAGCGGCAATGGCGTTGGTGCTGCTCAGAAATACATCCACGCCTCGATGACTCCTCTTCAATTCTATCCGTCGCTGCGGATCGTTTTCCGCCTCCCAATGGTCATAAACCGTATTCCCTTTTTTTCGGATCTCCTGGACAATCTGCAAATTTTCTCTAAGCGTCACCGAGCCGCCAATCCCAACTGTTTCCCCGGGTTTAATCTGAACCAAGATGAACTGCTTGGCCTCGGCTGGGGTTTCGAAAAAATAAGGATCAAACTTCTTTTTTTGCAGAGCCTCCAGCACAGAGGGGATTTTTTTGCGAAAATAAATCTTATCTGTTTCCTGCATGACTTTCTCCCGGGACTGAGGATTATTTTTTTATTTGCTCCTCCAAAAAACGCTTTACTTCCTTACAGAAGACTTCTGGCTGATCGACCTGGGGAACGTGCCCGGCATCTTCTATCAAGGCACTCTTGGAGCCTTTCAGACCCTGGAGCAAGATCTTTTCTTTTTCTCTTAAAATATCCTTGGTGCCAAAAAGAACAAGACCGGGGCATTGCACTAGTGGTAGTTTAGGAAAAATATCATAGAGCGAAATGGCGATCATGGTCTTTTTAACCCATTGACCTGCTTTCGCCCGTTCCTGGTTGAACCAATTCAATAAATCCGGGGTGGGGTGAGCGAAAGTCATGGCCAATTCTTCCATAGTAAATGGCCGCGGATTCCCTTCGGGATCGAAGCTTAAAGCTGATAAAGCAAGTCGCTCCATTCGTTCCCAGGGATCCCGGGCTGGACAACCGACCAGAATTATTT
>JAOUFX010000956.1 GCA_029857975.1 Deltaproteobacteria bacterium
AAAATTGGTTAGAAGGACTGGTACCTATCGTAGACCACCAGGATTTAAAAGTTCCCTACCGCTATTCCATGGGCGCAATCACGAGCAAATTTTTTATCGAGATTCGCGACCACAGAAAAATCCTGGGCATCAAATGCCCGCAATGCCATGTGGTCTTTGTTCCCCCTCGCTCTACCTGTGGCCGGTGTTTTTCCCTCCTCAAAGAGTGGGTAGAAGTGAGCGATAGAGGAACGTTACAAACCTATACCGTTGTCCATTACCCAACCCCTGTCCAGCCCGCCCCCGCACCTTTAATCTATGGAATTATCAAGCTGGACGGTGCCGACACGGGGCTGGCCCACCTGATCAATGAAATCGCTTATGAACGGTTGAGCATCGGCATGCGCGTGCAGGCCGTGTTCAAGGAAGAGCGGGCGGGGAACATGCTGGATATTCAATACTTTAAGCCCATCTCATAGGGTTCATGGGATCGAGGGGTCAAGTGAAAACACATGCACTGAAACCCTTGGATCCTTGAATCCTATGCCCCTTTTCTTTTATATTTCTTTCAAATAATCCTTGTCCAATTCTTCTTCAAGGATGCGGCGGTGTTTGAGCTCATCCTTAGCCAGGGATTCAAACATCTGCTTCGTTCCCGGATATTTGGCAATTTTCGCCGCCTGGTTGTAAAACTCGTGGGAACCCTTTTCACGCTCGATGGCTATACGAATGGCTTCCTGGGGAGTTGTGGTCTCATCAATCATCTGTTTCCCTCCGATTCATTATTCCGTCACCGACAGCACTTGGTAACCCTTGTTTTTTAAGGAGTCGATAATCGCCTGCAATGGGCATTTTTCCAGACGAAAATAATAAATGCGTTTTTTTCGATCTTTATGATTGGACATGCCTACGCTGATGATTTCCGCTTGGTGTTCCTGGAAGATGCCGGAAACCTCCTCGAAGGCACGAGGCTTTTCTCCTAAAATCAGGTCAAGGCGTGAGCTGGATTTCAGAATGCCCATCATCTGGATGAAAGCCAGGAGAACATCCACGATAGTAAGGATGCCCACGAGCTTCTTTCCCTTGACCACCGGCAGCCCTCCAATCTTGTGAGAATAAATAAGCTTGGCCGCTTCCTCCAGGCTGGCATTGGGAGCAATCGTTACAGGGTTTTGAATCATTACATCTTCGATGGAAATTTTATCCACCATCGAAAGAAGGGATGCCTGCCGCAGGTCTCCTTCGGTGACGAACCCTACGAGATTCCCCCCGTCCACCACCGGTAGATGGCGGATCGAGTTGTCTCTCATAACCTTCAGGGCGTTGAGGATATTGGTCTGGCGCGGAATGGTAACCAACTTCCGGACCATCATTTTTTTAACTTGCATGAGATTTCCTTCCTTGCCAGGAATCCGCCGTTCTTTTTCCTGAATTTATCAACCCCCAAATCGTTTGTCAATAAGGCAATCCGTCTCGCCCCCTTCACTTTTGGATTTATTTATTAACCAAATTGAGCGATTCTTTTAAACCACAGAGAACACGGAGATTAATTGCATAGTTAAAAAAACAAAATAAGCTAAATCTTTTCTCTGTACTACTAATGTTCAAATTCTTGAAATTTTATTAAGCAATCCCCCCCACCCTCTCCCTCCCCCTTGAGGGGGGAGGGTGGGGAGGGGGTGATTTCTTGTGGAAGGATGTCGGATAAGCCTTTCCCGCCGATTGGCCGGCACTCAGCACCTCCCTGCCTCCTTCTGGCCAATCTTCTTGGCTTTACAACTGAATATTGAAAGTGAAGGTGGGCAAGGGCAATCCGTGGGGCCCACCCCAGATTTTAGAACCACTTTTCCCTAAAAAGCTCGGTCGTAAATTATTTCGATATCCTCCACTGAAAGAGTGCGTGGAGAGCGGGATAACAGCCTTTGCTCCTTATGGGCTTCCACCGCCCATCTTGGAATTAAGGTCCTATCCACGATGTTTAAATCTCCCAGAGAAACAGGTAAATCAACGCTTCGAAGCAGGTGCCGGATGGCCTCCAGGGCCCGGCCGGCAGCTTCCCGGGGAGAAAGTCCATCCACCGGTTCTCCCATTGCTTTGGCCAGGAGCACCATTTTTTCCTGC
>JAOUFX010000955.1 GCA_029857975.1 Deltaproteobacteria bacterium
GACCTCCTCCCTGGGCTCCTGCGCACGGGCACAGAGCCAAGCACCATTACTACTATTATCCTGAGTCCCACGTGTACTTCGATGTGGGGCGAAGTCTGTATTTTTATTATAGTGGGGGCGGGTGGCAGGCATCGGTGTCGCTTCCATCAGAAATTCGGATTAGCGCAGGAGAACACGTGAGCCTCGACATGGATAATAATAGGCCTTATATATATCATGCCGATGTTGAAAAACGATACCCACCCGGGCAGTTAAAAAAGAAGGGGAAGGGAAAGAACAAGAAATGGGATTGATTTGAATTACGGGAAGGGAGGATTTCTCCAAAGGCAAGGCAATATCCAATCCTTACGACCAGAAGGAAGGAGACGCTATGAAAAAGGTAATCCTTGGCATTTTTGGAATTCTGGTTCTCTTGATCGTTATTTTTCTCTTCCAGTCGGCCCCTATCGATCCCGCAGCGTACACTCCTCCCAAAGCCCCCGAGTTAACCGGCGTACTGGCACCTAACAATCTTTTGCAAAAATCAGAACTTCTGGCCCAAGGAAAGATTAACGGCCCAGAAGAGGTAGCCGTCGACAGCCAGGGAAGGGTTTACGGTGGAACCCAGGACGGGAAGATCATGCGCCTGTTGCCCGACGGGAAGCTGGAGGTCTTTGCTGAAACGAAGGGACGTCCTTTGGGTCTCCAGTTTGATAAAAGCGAAAACCTGATTGTCTGCGATGCCTATAAGGGTTTGCTCTCCATCGAGCCCCAGGGAAAGATCAAGGTCCTGGCAACGACCGCCGATGGGGGCCCTTTCCGGTTCACCGACGCTCTCGACATCTCCAGCGATGGAACGATTTACTTCACCGACGCAAGCTCCAAGTATCAGCAGGATGAATACCTTTACGACCTTTTGGAGTCCAAACCCCACGGCCGCTTCATGTCTTACGACCCGGCCACCGGCCAGGTAAAGGTTTTATTAAAAAATTTATACTTTGCCAACGGGGTCGCTTTGGCGCAGGGAGAGAAGTTTGTCCTGGTGAATGAGACCTATCGTTACCGGATTGTCAGGTACTGGCTGAAGGGGCCCAAGGCCGGAACGCACGAGATTTTCATCGATAATTTACCCGGATTCCCCGACAACATCTCCAGCAACCGTAAGGGGACTTTCTGGCTTGCCCTCTTCACCGTCCGCAATGATGCCGTGGATAAACTGCATCCTTCCCCTTTCCTCAAAGCGCAGCTGTCCAAGCTGCCCAAGGTTTTCTGGCCCAAGCCAAAGCCTTACGGTTTTGTCCTGGCCCTGGATGAAAATGGAAAGATCACCCTGAGCCTGCATGAGCCGACGGGAAACCACCTGAAGGAGATCACTTCCTCCCGGGAATACGGCGGTTTTCTTTATCTGGGTAGCCTGCACAATGACCGGATCGGAAAATTCAAGCTGCCCAGATAGCTTCGGAAAGAAATAGGAAAGTGCGGGCTTCTATTTTTCCTTTGTTTTGCGAAACGGGGTATCCCCTCATCCAGCTGGACTGAGGTTATCCGCTGAGCCCCTTGTACATATGAGTTATGCTGTCATACTGGAATATTTGGGAATTAAAATATTATCGTAATGCGAATCATTCATTGAAAAATGCTGGGGATTCGGCAAGTTTCCTAACTGGCACGTACTCCGCTATTTTCCTATTGACCGAAATGGGGGATTTTGATACACGGGCACTTCCTTCCCCCCCTTAATACCGGGGTGTTTTTTTTCATGGGCTCCTTCCTTTCCCATGCCCTACAATAGGCGTTTCTTCCACCCCGACCAACATCAAAAGTACAAACCCAAAAAAGTGAGTCAAGGAGATTTGCGCACAAGCACGAAAAACCCTATTGACAAACATAATTTGAATAATTATACTTATCAGTATAATCTGAAATATCAGAATAATAAAAATTCCATTAGACACCGGGAAAAGTATTCCTGGTATCTGTGAAGGCAAATGCCTGGGGGGGAATGACATGAATAAGAAAGAGAAAATGAGTTGCTTAGCAGGAAGCGGAAAAAGCTCGAGTTGCTGCAAAGTTGAATCTTTAATCAGCGTCGATGAACGGGGCCAAATGGTTCTACCGAAA
>JAOUFX010000082.1 GCA_029857975.1 Deltaproteobacteria bacterium
CTCATCGATCTGGGCGGCTCTCTTTTCGCTGTAGGTTTTGCCGGCGGAAAAGGGTTCCGGAAGGAACATGGGTTGCCGCTCGCGTTCGTAGGTCACCAGGCCCAGGCGATCGCTCATGCCGTATTCCGTGATCATGGAACGGGCGATGTCCGTGGCCCGCTGCAAGTCATTCTGGGCTCCGGTAGAAATCTCTCCGAAGACCAACTCTTCAGCTGCCCTGCCCCCCAAAAAAACAGCCAGCCGGTCCAGCAACTCCGAGCGGGTCATCAAATAGCGGTCCTCTGTAGGCAGTTGCTGAGTATATCCCAGGGCGGCGATCCCCCGGGGAATGATGGAGATCTTGTGCACCGGGTCGGCATACTGAACGGATTCCGCCACGAGGGCATGCCCGGACTCATGGAAGGCGATGATCTCTTTTTCCTTTGGGTTCATCACCCGCTTCTTTTTTTCCAGCCCGCCCATGACCCGGTCAATAGCCTCATCGAAATCGGCCGGCCCCACTTTTTCCTTGCTTTTCCGGGCCGCCAGCAGCGCGGCCTCGTTGGCCAGATTGGCCAGGTCGGCCCCCACAAAGCCGGGGGTCCGGGCGGCGATCTGATGCAGGTCCACTTCCGGAGAAAGCAGAACCTTTTTGGAATGGATTTTCAGGATGGCCTCCCGGCCGTTGATGTCCGGCCTGTCTACCAGGATCTGCCGGTCGAACCGCCCCGGGCGCAACAGGGCCGGGTCCAGAATCTCCGGGCGGTTGGTGGCGCCCATGATGATGACCCCCTTATTGGTTTCGAACCCGTCCATCTCCACCAGAAGCTGGTTTAGAGTTTGTTCCCGCTCGTCGTTTCCTCCCATCACGTTGATGCCCCGGGCTTTCCCCAAGGCGTCCAGTTCATCAATAAAAATAATGCAGGGAGCGCTGGCCGTCGCTTGGGAGAAGAGATCGCGGACGCGGGCCGCGCCTACGCCAACGAACATCTCCACAAATTCGGACCCGCTGATACTGAAGAAGGGGACGTTAGCCTCCCCGGCCACGGCCTTGGCCAGAAGGGTTTTACCCGTTCCCGGCGCGCCGAGGAGGAGCACGCCCTTGGGAATCTTTCCCCCCAATTTCTGGAATTTTTCCGGATTCTTCAAGAACTCCACCACTTCCTGAAGTTCATCTTTGGCTTCATCGATTCCGGCCACATCGGCAAAAGTAGTCTTGGTTCCATCCTGGGCAAAGAGCTTGGCCTTGCTTTTGCTGAAAGACATGACCCCCATCCCCGGTCCCATCTTTTTCATGGCAAACCGCCAGATCAAGAAAAAAAGCCCGATGGGGATGATCCAGGAAAGAAGGGTGCTCAAGAATTTACTCTCATAAAAGCCGGAATAGTTTACCTTCCGTTCATCCAGTTCCTTCACCAGGTTGGGGTCCTCCACCCGAACTGCGGTGAAAATTTGATCCTTTTTCTCCTCTTTTCCCTTTATTGTTCCGGTGATGTTTTCCGGGCGGATGGTCAAGCTGCTTACTTGTCCTTCGGCCAGGTATTGTTTGAACTTGCTGTAAGGGATCGTCTCCACTTTCGGGGAAAGAAAGTATTGTTGCCCCAGGGTAAATAAGAAGAAGACGATCATGAAATACCAGATACTGAAGTGGGCCTTGGGGGGCAGCCCTTTCTCCTTTCTCTGGGGGGGCTGGAAACCAAAGAAGGAGCTGAGTTTATCTTTTAAATTTTCCCCTGGTTTTTTTTCATTGAATGGCACATCCACCTCTTTCAATCAAAATTACACCTCAACCGGAAGAACCAAAAAAGGCGACTCCCATAAAATAAATTATGAATCACCTTTAACAGCTATATCAGTTAGCTCATTTACTGATAAGAACTTCAAGCCCCTTGGCGCATGCCTCGGCTACATACGAGCCAGCCTTTTCTTGCCCGGGCATTTTATCCCAGCCCCCTTTTCCAATGAATTCAGATCTCTTCCAGGAATCTATCTTCTCTAATTCTTTAAGTTTCTCTTCATTGTTCGGTTGCTTCATGAATTGGGCGACGCAGATCGCCGCCTGACTTGCCAAGACCGCCTCGTCGGTCATCTCTTTGGCAGTGCCCCCGGTTATCCAACCCCCCCACGCAAAGCCGATGATCATGGCGATGACCGCCCCAATAATAAGGCCCCAAACTCCAAACGTAACCTTCCCTTTAGTTTCTGGTTTCATTGATACCTCCCTAAGTTATGGTGATATTTTTAATTTAATTGGACAATTGCCTATGGCCATACGACAATTGAAAACTTGCCAGAATAATCCGTAGTATAAATATCTAATAAGCCCCCAAAAAGATTTATTTTCCTCTTTGGAGGCTTACTATGGCACCTTTAGCAAATTCCTTTTCATAAATTCCTCCAAAAGATTTGGGGTTAGGGAACTTCGTTCGAATAAGGCGGAGCCCAAATGACCCTGCCTTTGATACCCCCCATAACGGACTATTCAATTTTTTCAGGGAAAACAATAGTCTCTCGGTTAAGAGGGGACGGGATGTAGACCAGGCTGATTTCTATCTTTCCTAATGCCTTTTCCTTGATAGCGTTCCTTGGGATTGTGACATCCAAAGTCCCTTCGGTAGTTTGCTCAGGCTTAATAGTCCTCAAGAACATAGAAGCTGTCGCAATTTTGTCTCCAGATTTAAAAAGGATTGGCTTCCCAGCTTGGTCCAAGTATTCAACGGTGACCCCTTGGATATCCAGCATACCTTTCGATTTGTTGGCTATTACGATGTGACCCGTGAGCTTCGGGGTTTCGACGATCTCTTTAGAAGTTGTATCAACGGTCATGGAAACCTTGAGATCGCTAATCTCCACAGCAAAATTCTTGCTCGTCACCTCAGCCTTTGGTGGAACCAAATTTTTTTCGACCCGCTCTTGTTTGGGAGCCTCAACCTTCTTATCCATATTACAACCCAAAAACCCTACGGCCAAACTTAAAGCTAAGAATGCGAAGATCTTTGTGAAACGCATATAATTTTTTCCTTTCTTGAGTTATTAAAAATATTTAACCTTTGGAACTAGCATCATTTTTAGCGATTGTAAGAACAATAGTCATATGTGGCGATCTCCCCCTTTCTTTCATCAAAATCATGTTCGGCTCCTTTCTGACGACAGAAGGCGTCCATCCATTTCAATAAAAAAAATTTATCCATTAAATTTTCTTCATTCCTGCCGGATGGAAAACCGTGTGGAACATCATTCCATAGGGCTCTTGGAGAAGATTCATCGCCCCCCGAAGTACTCTAAAACGATCCGACTTCAGGTGGCTTTTAAGGTTCTCCTGGGTATCCCATTCTTCAAGAAGAGAGAGTTCATTTTCATCCTCCATACTCTGGCAAAAATCGCAGCGCCGGCATCCCTTCTCCGTCCTTATGGAGCCGATCAGGGAAGTGATCGTCTGGGACAGCTCCTTGCGCTTCTCAGAAAAAACCTTCATTCGTATGATGACTAGGACCATGCAAATCTTATCTGCAAAGGGTCTGCCAACAACCGGGGAAAGGCAGGAGTTTGGAATTATCCTTTAATAATGATGGATTAGATTAATAGGAGAGATCCGCAGAGAAGGCTTAAACGATTTGTTAGACCTCCATATTTGGTGGAACCTCCATATATTGAGGGAACCTTTGAGGGGAGCCAGGCTGCTTAATCTGACTTTTTGATCTCCGGCCGGAGTATCCCGAGCTTGTGCATCCTCGCTCTCAGGGTACTCGGGTGGAGGCTCAGGATCGCTGCGGCCCCGTCCTTTCCCTCGATGCGCCATCGGGTTTCCGAAAGGGTTTTAAGGATTTGGTTTCGCTCCATCTCTTCCATGGTTCTCACGGTGGATGACAAGGGGAGGGATGAAATCTCCAGTTTATCTGCCAGTTGTAAGACCGGCCCGGGGCAGAGGATCACGGCCCGTTCAAGGACACTTTCCAACTCCCGGACGTTCCCGGGCCACGGGTAATCCTGCAGGGCCTTCATCGTCTCCTTCTGGATTGACGTGATCTGTTTCCCCAATTTCCTGGCATATCGCTCTATGAAGGCCTGGACCAACAAAGGGATGTCTTCTTTCCGCTGCCGTAATGGAGGTACGGTGATGGGGAAGACGTTAAGCCGATAGTAAAGGTCCTGCCGAAACCGGCCCCTGCGCACCTCTTCCTCAAGGTTTCGATTTGTGGTAGCCACGATCCGGGTATCGACCTTGATGGTGTGGGATGAGCCCAGGCGCTCAAACTCGTTATGCTGGATCGCCCGGAGCAGCTTGGCCTGCACCTCCAGCGGCAGTTCCCCGATCTCGTCCAGACAAAGGGTGGAGCCGTTGGCGACCTCGAACCGGCCTACCTGCCGGGTATCGGCCCCGGTAAATGCCCCCTTCTCCCGGCCGAACAACTCGCTCTCTATTAAATTGACCGGCAGGGCGGCACAGTTGACGCTGATCAGCGGCCGATCCTTGCGAGGGCTCAGGTTGTGGATGGCGGCGGCGATCAGCTCCTTTCCCGTACCGGTCTCGCCGAGGATGAGAACCGTTGTGTTCGTAGGAGCAACCTGCTCGGCTCGATAGAGAACATACTTGAGACCATCACTTTGCCCGAGAATATGGTCGAATTGATGTTTCATTTTGATCTCTTGACGGAAGTAAATGTTCTCGGCCTCGAGTTGGTCTTTCATTGTTTTGATTTCAGAAAGAGCCGTCCGAAGTTCGACCGTCCGCTCCTCCACCCGTCTTTCCAGTTCGTTGTGGGCCTGTTGTAAAGCCTCGGCTATAAGTTTCCGTTCGGTGATATCGCGGATGTTACACTGAATCACTTTATGATGATTGACCAGATAGACATTACTGACAAATTCCACGGCAATAGGCCGACCCTCTTTCGTCTCCAGCGGTAAGTCATCGTAGCGGACGTATCCTTTGTTCTGCAATTCCCAAAAGGCGGCTTGCGATGCTTCCATATCTTTAAAGGCACCAATTTCCCAGAGTTTCTTCCCTAAAAATTCCTCATGTGAATAACCCAGCATTTCTATCAGGAATGGGTTCACATCCGATATTTGTCCTGTCTCGGCATCGAGGATTAATATTCCATCCTGGGCTGACTCAAAGAGGCGCCGATAACGAGTTTCAGAAATCTTCAGCGCCTCCTCCGACCGCTTGTGGTCGGTGATGTCCTCAAGAGCGAGGAGTATCATATCCGTGCCTTGACCCTCCCGATAGATCCGGCGGGCATTGAGAAGCATTCTTCTCCGCCCGATCACCGGGAACTCATGCTCGACCTCGAAATCATTGAAATGGGCATTTTGGGGAATAATTTCCTCCAACAACTCTTGTAAAGATGGAATGTCCCAAGCATGGTCGCATAGGCTGTAGACAAATCGTCCCTCTGTCTCTTCCGGCTTCACCTGGAACGCCCCATAGAAGGAATGATTCGCGGTGATTACTCTTAGGTCGGGGGTAAGCACGATGAGAGGTTCACGTATCGTTTCCACGATGCTCTCAGCATATTTTTGAACTCTCTCAAAGGTTTCCTCTGCTCGCTTACGCCCGGCGATCTTAGCCTGCACTATTTCGTCAGCCTCCTGTAAGCGCCGCTCCGTGGCATCAAGCCTCGTCCGAAGCTCTTCCATCTCAAGGAGAAGTTGTTGCTTTGTTTGGGCCTTCCCTTTCATAACCTCTCCCTCTCGGATCGTTTTCAGGTCTTTAAGGTCCAGATTACAAGCTCATTGATATTATACAGAATTAGAAAAAGAATGCAAATTTGAAAGGAATTGTGAGGTTCTTGCAAATGTCCCTTAATCCGTCATTCCGGAATGACGAGCGGGGTTTTGAGATGCTGGGCGACCGGGTAGAGCGCGTGCGCGACCGTGCTGGCCGGCGCGGCGAAATTGACCTGCACCGTGACCGGGGTGTGCAAAATTTCGTGGGCGAGCCGCCGGATATCATCGGGCATGGTCGCCCCGAAGAGCAGGGTCTGCCGCTGGGCCGGAACGTGCCTGATAATCTTCCGAATATCAGGCAGAAAGCCCATATCAAACATCCGGTCCGCCTCGTCCAATACGAGCACTTCCAGGAAGGAGCCTTTCCCGGCTACTTACAGTTTGACAACATTGATCGCCCTGGGGCCTTTTGGGCTCGTTTCAGTATCAAAGCTGACCTTGTCACCTTCGGCAAGGCTCTTAAAACCATCGCCTTGGATGGACGTATGGTGGACAAAAGCTTCACTTCCGTCGTCATTGGCAATAAAGCCAAATCCTTTGCTGCCGTTAAACCATTTTACAGTTCCTTGGGCCATTTCTTTTATCTCCTTATTCATAATATAAAATCTCAGAAGGTCTCACCAAAAAAAAGGCCACAAAGTCAAAAGTCTTTGTGGCCTCTGTAATCGCAAAAACTTCTAAAATCCTTGGTTAAGAATAGCATGTTTTCGATACTTTCGTCAAGGAAAAAAATACTTCTTCCCCGTTTCTGCCCACGGCTACCAATGCCTTTTTACACTTACAACAAACAACGTTGCCCTTTGCAAAAGGTTTTTTTCTATTATATACTTTTTTAATCCAATCTTTTGAATCTGGATGTTTATGGAAACAATCCGGACAATAGAAGTCAGACCCTTGGAAATTAAAGACCTCATATAATACGATTTCATCTCTTGGCATCTAATCATCTCCCCAAAAAAGATTTAAACCGAGCATATCCCAAATGTTTTCAGAATAAAATAGGGAGAAATATGTATTTTTTGATTAAAAAGACAGTATTTTGGGAAAGCAAAAAAGCTCCATCGAGGAACTCGGGATCTGCGGTGGTTAATCTTGGTCAGAGGGCCTTTGGTTTAAAGGAATGGCCCAAAACAAAAAGCCAACCTCGTATTCATGGGGGAGGTTGGCTTTTATGCTTTTCAAAGTCCGGACCCAAAGAGTCGTGGGTGAGAATCAGAGTGTTGAGGAAGGCATGGCACAGATAGTTACGAAGGGTAAACTGAAACCGGACAAAAATAGCAAACAAAAAATCAATTATCCAGATGTTTCAAAACCGGAACCTTGAGAAACTGAACTCCTTCTTCTTTCAGAATCTTCTCCTCATCGGGGAGGGCCAGCCCTTTGATATTTCTCTTTTCGGCCTCTCCAAAGTGGATTTTCAGGGCCTCCTTGGTAAAATTCAAGCCCACGTCTTCAAAATTCTTATTGACATATTCGGTAATGAACTGAAGGGCTTGGTAAGCTTGGTGGGGGTCAATTTTCTCCTCTTTTTTCTCCTCTTTTTTATCACTGTATTTTTTTATGGCAAAGGTGGAGAAGGTTTTTTCAACTTGATTATCATTACAAACGGGGCAGTGGATGATGCCGAAAGATCTCTTTTTCTCAAAAGAGCCGCTGTCCTTGAACCAGCATTCGAATTTGTGCCCGTTGGAACAGATAAGATCAAAAGCTATCATTGAATGAAATTCTCCATCCCTCTCGGGGGGAAATTTGAATTGGGTAAAACCCTGTCCCCAAAGGAAATTCCTGTATAATTAAGTTAGCATATTACCAAAATTTTGACAAATTAATTAAGAAGGTTACGGCAGATTCAGGTTTCTCTCTGCTAAATGGGTTGACGATGCAATGCAGGTGTGCTATTCGATAAAATCTTAGAACTGGACTCCACCAATGTCAGGAGGAAGCAATGTTTGTCATGGCCAATTTTCTTTTTGCGATCGCCACAGTTCTTGACATTGTCCTCACCCTCTATTTGTGGATCATTATCGCCAGGGCGATTATTTCCTGGGTAATCCCATTTTCCAGGAGCCCGTTGGCGCATACTATCGCCCATGGCCTTGCTCGGCTCACAGATCCCGTCTTATGGCGCATCCAAAAGTTCCTCCCCCTGCGGGGAATGGGCCTTGATATGTCTCCCCTCATTGCCATTCTTATTATTATGTTCCTTAAATACTTTTTAGTGGCCACTCTCTTCGACATCGCGCGAAGACTGCAGGCTTAAAGTTCTTAACAGTGCAGATGAAAACTTGTATCAATTTAGCCTAATATTGGCGGGCTTTCCCAGGCGTGGGGGCCAGGGCAAGGCGGACAAGAATCCTCTTCAATCCCATCATTATTCCAGTCGCATTTTTAAAGGGCCAATAAGAGTAGTAACCCATATAAGAGAAGAACTCCCATGGGCACGCAGGGGATTCCGTGCCTAATCTTAATACTCTGGGGAGATGAAAAATCTCCCGCAATCCCTTTGGAGTCCAAAGCGTTTACCCGTACGTAATAGGTTCCGATCTCTTCAGGTTTTGCTAAAGTGATCTCCGGCTTTTCCAGTTCTCTGGCGATGATTATATTTTGAAATTCCTTTTCCCCGGCCATTTGGAAGCGATAGCGCATCCCTGGCCCCAGATCGGACCACTTGATTTGAATATTTTTCCAGGTTACTTCCAATTTTTCTATCACGGGTGCCGGCGGGGGTAGAGGGGGCGGGGGTGGAGGCGGCCTGACTGCAAAACTCTGGGGAAGGGAAAAGTCGCCCGCGTACCCATCGGGATCAATGCCCTTGGTGCGCACGTAGTAGGTTCCAATCTCCTCGGGCTTTGGCAGCGTGATCTCCGGTTTTTCCAGCTCCCGGGCGACGATTATTTCTTTAAATCCTGCGTCCCTGGCCATT
>JAOUFX010000957.1 GCA_029857975.1 Deltaproteobacteria bacterium
CTTCATTCCCGGCCTCGGAACCATTACCCCGTTTTTCAAGCCCGTGTAATTGCGCCTCAGCCGGGCTACACCATGCGAATCGACTCCCCGCAAATCAGCCATCACTAAAACTTCGGAGGTGGTGCGAGCATCCTGGGAAGGCACACCCATCTTTTCAAAAACCCTCTGGCAGAAAGCGGTCAGTGGTTCCGCCCAAACCATCCTGAATTCTTCACTCATAGGAGCGCCCTCCAGCGGGAAACCCACCGTTCACCATCAATCCTCTCTCTAAATTTCCGGAAAATTTCAGAACGATTACTTCTCGATTCAGAAGTGAGGTATCGAACCAATTATTTAAGCGATGAATAGGGTAAAAGTCAAGAAAAAAAAAGGGGGTGGTTCATTTTTTGAAAATATTCCCGGATCTGCCCGGAAACCTCGGAAACCGTTTTCCAATGGGGAAGGCGAGAGCGAAAATAGGCGTTATCTCTTAATCCTCGTGTGTACCAGATGATGTGTTTGCGAAATTCTTTTAATCCCTGAGTCTCCCCGTACCTTTCCACAATCATATTTAAGTGGCGGAGGATAAGAACTTCTTTGTCGGAGAGAGAAGGAATATGAAAAGGTTCTCCCCGCAGCATGGCCAAAGCTTGATGAAAAATCCAGGGATTTCCCAGGGCGCCCCGCCCGATCATTGCTCCGGCACAGCCTGTTTCGCTCAGGAAAGCCACAACCGCCTGCGGGGATGTCAAATCTCCATTGCCGATGACCGGGATATGCAAATATTCCTTTGCCCGGGCGATGATTCTCCAGTCGGCCTTGACCCCGTATCCCTGGTTCCGGGTGCGCCCATGAACGGTGAGAGCATTGACACCACAGTCTTCGGCCATCTTGGATACTTCCAGAACGTTCTGATTTTTTTCGTCCCACCCCGATCGCACCTTAACGGTTAAAGGAAGCGATACAGCTTTCCGAACCGATTGGATAATCTCCCTGGCCCGTTTAAGGTCCATGAGCAAGGCAGCCCCGGACCCTCCCTTGACTACTTTCTTTGCCGGGCATCCCATGTTGATATCCAGGACATCCGCTCCCACCTCCTCTACGATCCGAGCGGCATCGGCCATGGTCTCGGGCCGGGCCCCGAAGATTTGCACGGCCAGCGGGCGTTCTTCGGGGCAGGTTTGCAAAAGTTTCTCGCTTTTCTTGCGGTTCCGTATAAGGCCTTCGGCGCTGACCATCTCGGTGCAGACCAAAGCACATCCCTGTTCTTTTGCCAAAAGCCGGAAAGGTAGATCGGATATTCCCGAAAGGGGAGCTAAAAGAAGAGGGTTGGAAAGTTGAAGAGAACCTATCTTCCAGGATCCCACGGAATCAGCGGTCAAGATAGACCTTTCCTTCCCGGTAGATGGGGACGAGCTTCGAAGAGTCGATTTGAGCACAAATGCGTATGTCTTTCCCCAGCCCCATTTTTTCCAGATACCGGCCCCATTCGCATGCGGTCAGCATTCCGTAAATGTCCGCGGCAAAATATTCGTACAAAATCTTGGCCGCTAAAGCGGAGTCACTCTCCTGAACCGGGAGGCCTTCCTTTCCCAGGTTTCCAATCATCGCTCCGCCGCAAACCGTATCCTCCAGACAATAAAAACCTTTTTCTCCCGCGCAGGCGATGAGGATATCCCGCCCCGCTTCTTGCAAACGCAAGCATAGGGCCGTAAGGTTCAGAAAAGCACCGATAAAAACCTCGCCAGCTTGGCGGGCCGCCACCAGGGCACGGGTTCCGTTGGTAGTGGTCATGATGACCGTCTTGTCGTTTACCTTTTCCGGCCGGTAGTCACGGGGAGAATTCCCCAGATGAAACCCCTCTACGGGCAGTGCCCTGCGCTCCCCCCCAAGAAGAAGATTGGGTTCATGCAGATCGGCAAAGAGCTTTTGGGCCTCTTCAACCGTGGCAACGGGAATGAAGCCCGCGCAGCCATTCTCAAAAGCCGTGATCATCGTGGATGTGGCCCTGAGAGCGTCGATGACCACGACCGTCTTGTTCCGCAGGTCTTTCTTCTCGAGTTCAGGCGGCGTAAAAGCCAAATCAATTTTCAACATAGCCTCAAAATTAGTCG
>JAOUFX010000083.1 GCA_029857975.1 Deltaproteobacteria bacterium
CAATGCCCCTGATGAAAATATGATGAATAACTCCCGGAGCGTCCAGGCGAGCTAATCTCGGCATAGCCCCTTCTTTATCAGCCGATCCCCTCTGTATCAATTGAATTATTTAAGGGCGTCCCCATTTACACAATCGCTCCGATGAGACTATGCGTCTTAATCGGCATGACCCTGTCACTTCTCAGTTTTCTCATGGCGCTGGTTTATATTTTCCTAAAATTATCCGTTTGGCGCGCCCAGATTCCAGCGGTTGCGGGTTTAATCATACTGATTTTAATCTTCTTCGGCGCGCAGTTCTTCTTCCTGGGAATTATCGGCGAGTATATAGCCGCCATCCATTCCCATGTGCGCCCAAAACCGTTCGTCGTTATCAGGGAAAAGATCAACTTTGACTAAAATCCGGAAGTCATATCTGCTTCCTGACGCATTGCCGCTTTTTACTATTAACATATTTTTTTCTTAGCCTCATAATATCTATTAACACAGAAATAAATGTAGTTCTAACTTTTAAATTACCGCTTCCTACTTCGGTCCACTCATTTAATGGATATTCAGCGATATTTTTTTGTTTCATCCGCAACAGAATTTCCAGGTCAAATATCCAGCGTGAAATGAACGGTTCGTAAAACAATTCTTCAACAATTTGTTTTTTAAAAAGCTTTGCTCCGCATTGTGAATCATATGAAGTAATACCTAAAGTAAAACCAATCAGGGTAGCAAAAAGGCGAGAAAAAACTCTTCGATAGTAAGCTCTTGTAATATGACTGCCAAGTCTTACTATCCTGCTCCCAAATACAGCATCAGAATCCGGATAGAACATATTTCTGTATAATAAAAAATTCTTAACTTCGTAAAGAGGCGTAGCTAAATCAGCATCCCAATAACCAACCCAATCAAGATAATTAAATATTGGTAGAGTTTTTATGTGGAGCATGCCTTTCCTAACCGCTTCCCCTTTTCCAAGATTTCTGTCAAGATTTAATAAAAACATATTCTTGCTCAGTTTCTTCTTTAATAAATATAAAGTATTGTCCGTAGAGCAGTCATTTACAAACAAGAAATAGTGATTCTCATCACAATAAAAAGAAAATTGCTTGAAATCCAGCCTTTTGGCTTCGTTATAACAAGGTATTACTAAACAGATTTTTTCTTGCATATTATGCATAATGATAAACCTGGAAGTTTAATCCAGAATTTACTTAGATATTTGTTGGCCTTAAAATCAACATCTAGAGCATATTTAATAATCTTTGTAATAATGCAGGTTTCATTATATTTCCAATTTCCGGCACCAAAACTAATATTTTGCTTTTTTTTAAGATTTAACAATATATTCTCTATAAAGCGAACAAAAAATAAACTTGTATAAAAATAGAAACATTCTTCAACCTCAAAATCAGTATTCAGTAATGATAAAATGTCGTTTTGGTCGTATCTTCTATAATGCCTCAAAAAACAATCATGGTGAGAATATAAAAATTTAAAAGCAGGTACAGTTACAAGAATTCTTCCAGAGTGTTTTAATTTATCTGTTAAAGAACTAAGTAAAGCACGTTCGTCTTCCACATGTTCTAAAACATCCATAAGCAATAAAAAATCAAGACATTTTTGAGGAATTTCGTTAAAATCCTTTAAAAATATAATATTTTTTATGCTTGAGTTGTTTTTAAAATAAGGATCAACTGCATAAACCGGTCTTGTTGTAATTTTACTTAGAGCTTTAGCAAAAAATAAATCTCCAGCCCCTATATCAGCATACTGAATATTTCTCCCGATTTTTCTTAGTATTCTGAGTAAAGAATCACACCTTGAGAGCTCCCAAGGATGCCTGAAATTATTTGATGCATTAACCTCTATTAAGTCCATAGGTCAAATTTAACCCAAAGTATTTTCCTTTTACTTCCTAACGAGCCTGTAGAAAAAGTCAGTTTTTTAAAAACCAATTCTTGTGCTGATTCGAAAACAAGGAATTACCTTTTACTCTCATCGAAACCCTCGGGGACCTTAATTCAATGCCAATCTTTCCATGATCGATGTCCCACCCCAATCCCCTCACACCGATCCGTTCACGCAAACCCTGGACCGCAGCGATGCACTTTAAATAGATTGTGCACCACACAGTAGAGCAACCACTGGATGTTTACTTTTCCTTTCCCTCGAAGGGTAAATCTGTTCAATCCTTATGTGGAGCATATATTGCCAAAAACAGGTTCTGCCGTTCCAAGTCTCCTGTTGTATATGAGTCTGCCTTTTATCGAATCTATTTTGCGCTTCATCTTCTGGGTGAACGTCTCCGGCTTCGATCCCGCACTCCCCTGAAAAAAGTAAACCTGTCTTGCTTCAGTCCTGTCTGGGTGTCTCAAACATCTCTCCCGTAGTTCACAAATCCGGCAGTCGGTCTTCCTCCTGTGCCGATGTCTTTGTGGCCACGCAACTCTTGGATGGTCCGCATGTCATACCCATTCTCCAGCAGGTGGGTCACAAAAGAATAGCGGGAGCCCAGGGTTTCGCGCAGACGGTCCGGGAGTTTCGGTTTAAGGATAGCCTCAGGCGCATAGTCTGGGTTTCGTCAACTTGATTCGAAGGGAATGATATGAAATTAGCCTCTGGCATAGGCTTCTCTCCTCTGTTGCGAACAAGGTGAAATTATCATCTTTTCATCAGAGATGTCAAGTCTTTAGACGGTCTTATTGGTGGCAGGCTCCTTCCTCCCCTGATATAATATTTTTTTAACATGCCGAAACAACCGATCGGATGAACACGATCTCTGTAGACCTGGTGTTACCTAAGCTCTGCGCCAGAATTAGGAATAAACGATGGTTAAAAAGATGCCGTTAGAATGGAGGGCTGGGCTTGAAAATAAGGCTGTATGTTTATACCGGAACCGGTAATTCATTATGGGTAGCCCGTCAACTGGCCCCCGAATTAAAAGAGGCCACCCTTGAATTTATGCCGTACCTATCAAAAGACTTTAAGGTCGAGGCCGATTCGCTGGGCATCATCTTCCCGGTCCACATCTGGGGATTGCCCATGCGCGTCATCCAGTTTACCAATCATCTTCAAATCAAACCCGAGACGTACTTTTTTGCCATGGCCGTCAATGCCGGGCAGCCCGCCGCCACCCTGCTGCAGCTGCAAAAATTAATGTCAACCCGTCAATTAACGCTTGCCATGGGTTATTCCTTGGTCATGCCTTCCAATTACATCCCCTGGGGCGGGCCCGGACCGATTGACACTCAGCTACGGCGGTACAAGGAAGCCCGGGAAAAAGTGCAGGCGATTGCCGGCCCTGTACTTCGGGGTGAGCAAAAAAAGGTCGATAAAGGCCCTTTGTGGCAGAATATCCTGTTTTCCCTGTTCTATAAGATGTCTTTTCCGTATGTTTACAAATTAGACAAGAATTTCTGGGTGGACGATAAATGCAATAGCTGTGGAATCTGCGAGCAAGTCTGTCCGGCCGGCAATATCGGGATGAGCAATGGAAAGCCAGGGTGGCTGCACCGGTGCGAACAATGCCTGGCCTGCCTGCAGTGGTGCCCGCAGGAAGCGATTCAATACGGAAAAAAAACCGTCCGCTACCCGCGGTATCGTCATCCGGAAGTCCTCCTGCGGGATATGCTCGAACAAGCGAAAGCGAATAAAGACTCAACGGCCCTTCCCTGAAAAATTTATCCGCCCCGTCTGCGAGGCTCTGTCGCAATGGGTAAAGTGGGGGTCCGGACGAGAGCGCATGAACGATGCTTCTTCATTCATGCCCTCCCGCCCGGGTTACGACACAGTCTCTTAGGAGGGAGTTGTGAGCAGGGGATGATTAATGGCGTCGCGGACAGCTCTGATTAAGGGAGTGAAGCTATAAGTGGGGACCGCGCATCCGGGGGCCAGGATGAACTTGGTGCTCCCAGCCTGGGACAAGGCTGATTTGACCTGATTCCGAATGGCCTGGGCCGATAAATTTGGAAATTTAATATGGTCCAAACCAGCCATCAGGGCGAGAGAAGTTTTATTGCGGGCCTCGGCAAGGGTAGGCCCTCCATTCAGATCCGCCCAGGAGATGGCCTGTACCGGGTAATCAAGGAGCCGGTCGAAATACAATTTCTCCCCGTGGGCATGGAGAATGTGACATTCCCCTTTCCCCTGGATGGCCTTTAAGAACTCCAAGTCAAAAGGGCGCATAAATTTCTCGTATTGCTCCCGGCTAAGACTCTCCTCGGTGGCCGGAACCGAAAGAAAGATCCCGGCAGAACCTCTCTCCAGGCTGGCTAAAGCGTACTGCATCAGGTTGGAATTTATCACCCCCAGAGCCGCCAGGACCGCTTCCGGGTAATCAGCCATCAGCCCGGCTATCGCTTCTTTGACTAAATTTCTTTTCAGGGTATTCCAGGCATTAAAAACGGTGTCAACGAAGAGAGCTTTTCCTCGAAGGGCCCCAGCGATGAGCTCGATGGCCTTAAGTTGCCGGCCCAAAGGGGTTCGGCTTACCTCGAGAGGGGTGAGAAGCTTGAGATCGTCCGCAGTGGCCATTACTTCCATCCCGTTCGGCATCGGATAGTCGTAATCGTTCATCACCTTTAGGAGGTCAAGGTCGTAGGCCTCGAAAAATTCCAGATGGGCCTGGGCCGTTCTCTCCGGAGAGGCATGTTGAGTCCCGAAATGATACCAAATAGAGAACGGAGGCCGATCCACAGGCTTCCCGGCCAACGCAGCTTTCAGTCTTTCTATTTTTGTCATGGGATTTCCTTTGCTGAGGGAAGCATCAGTAAGAGAAAAGGAGAAGCCTCATAATGCCATATCGGATTCAAATGTCAACCTAAACGTTGCCCTGGCCTCCCTTCATCTCATTTTTTGGTAACTTATCAAAAGAAAACAGTGATAAAAATCTTTTGGCCAACGTTCGATATTGCTACTCTATCTTCTTTAGAACCAGAGATGCGAGTTTTTTCTTCCCAAACCCGGCTCGTGCTTGCGGTATTTCTCAGATGACAGGTAAAGGTCGTGATACTTAGCCACTTTTTCTTCATCTATCTCAACTCCCAGTCCAGGCCCATCGGGTGCCTGTAATGTTCCGTTAACGACCCGGAATTCGTTTTTGATGATGTCTCCCGATGGCGGCTCAAGGAAATGCGTAGAGTTGTCATTGGTACCCCGAAAGGTGCGCTCAGCGGTGTAAAGGTGAAGGAGTAAAGCATTTCTGGGGCCCAGCTCCGAAGCGGTGCTCTGCCCGGTTACGGTGAGTCCACCGGCTTCGGCAATGGCACAGAGACGCCGGCACTCCCAGGCTGAACCCACAAACGAGATATTCAGATGCAGGGTATCCGCAGCCCGTTTATTAACCAAGGCCATGACAAATTCTTCGCAGTTGGGGCCGTGACTGTGGGCCTCAATTGGAATGCCGGTAATTTTTCTTATATCCGCCATGTTTTCGAGAGCACCGGCATCATACGGCCAGATGCAGGCCACCGGGTCTTCCACCGCCGCCGGGTTATACTTGGCCATCTTCTTCAAAGTATTTATGGCAACATTAAGAGGATAACCTCCGTTGATATCGAAGCAAAGTTCAACCTTGTCGCCCAGCGCCTCTCTTAAAGCCTTCACTCTCTCCAGGTCCGTATCTGGATCTGTTCCCAGCTTCACCTTAAATGCTGTCCAGCCTCGGGCGAAGGCTCTCTGGGCTTCTTCGACCTGCTTTTCGGGACTCTGACAATCAAGCCAGTACCTTACATGAATAGGGTCATTTACCTTACCGCCCCATAATTTATAAAGGGGTTTGTTACAGGATTTGCCAATGATGTCCCAGAGAGCTCCATCAATCGCCGCCATGGTATCGGTAGTAATCAAGCGCCACCTTCCTCCAAGCCCTGGACCACCCAATTCTTCGTTCTCAAGTTTTTCAATGTTGAAAGGATCCTTCCCCATAAGCTGTGGCCTTATAAGGTTCATGATGGTGTGCTGGTCACCCTGCGTGCCGACTCCGCTAATACCCTCATCCGTGTCAATATAGGTGATGCAGTGGATGCTGGCATGCCGGGTCATATACCACATGGTAACCGGCCTGAACTCACCGAATCTGGCAAAGGGTACTGCTACCATTTTGGTTCTTACATCGGTTATCTTCATTTTTGTCCCTCGCTTTCTTTTTTAAAGCGCTGCAAGCGCCTCATAGCTTCGGCCAGTCTTTCCTTGGGATGCGTGAGGGCAATGCGCAGATAGCCTTCCCCGTGTTTCCCGTACAGGGAGCCCGGAATCATCCATACGCTGGCCTTGTCCAGAACCTGAAAACAGAATTCCCTGAAGGAGCGGTGCACAACATCCATTTAAAACCCATCTTTCCATTTTTCCCGCTAAATGCTCTCTTCTTCATACACATTGGCAATGCAGCAAAGAAAGGTCACCGGCTCTTTGTCGCTTTCATTTTTCATGCTGTGGACTTCCATGGTGGGCATGAAGATAAAATCATTGGGCCCCAGGACCTTTTCTTCAACTACTTGGTCCGTCTTGGAGTCATGTTTCATACATTTTACATGTCCGCTAAGGATATACATCGTTTGGTAGTAAAGATGGTTATGGATGGGAATCTCCCCGCTCGGACCTATGGTGAAGAAGCGAAGGCCGTACTCCGGAGCTCCGTCGGGCCCGGCCTGAGAGAGCCAGCGAATCCATACGTCCCTTACCGGAAGCGGCTGGCCTTTGTAAGGGTACGTGGCAATCTTTTGATCGGGCTTGTCGTTGACGTTCATTACAATCATGAGAGTCTCCTTTCTGAATAAAAATTCTGCAGGCGCCGTATGGCCTCCTTTAACCTTTCTACGGAATGGGTAAAGGCAATGCGCAGGTACCCTTCTCCAAACTGTCCATACAGCGATCCGGGGATCATCCATACGTTGGCTTGTTCCAGAGCCTCAAAACAGAAATTTTGAGAAGTATATCCCTCCGGCACTCTGGCCCAGAGGTAAAAAGTTGCTTTGGGAGGATAGGTCTTCAAACCTATTTTATTGAGGCCTTCCACCAAAACCTCCCGGCGTTCTTGAAAAATTTGATTCCGTTTTTCCATGAAATCATCGGAACTGTTCAGGGCGTTGATAGCAGCGAGTTGCATGGGGTAGAACATTCCTCGATCCGAATGGGCCTTAATCCTGGATAGGGCGGCAACCAGGTCCTGGTTCCCTACTACCATTCCGGCTCGCCAGCCGCAGCAGTTGTATGATTTAGAAAGCGAGTGGAGCTCTACTCCAACTTCTTTGGCTCCCGGGAATTCTAAAAAACTGACCGGACGGCGGTTATCGAAATAAACTTCCGAGTAGGCGTTGTCCGATACGACGGTCACATCATAGGCCTTGGCCCAGGAGATGAGTTTTTGATAGAACTCGGGGGGCGCGGTAGCGCCCGTTGGATTATTGGGATAATTGACCCAGATCATCTTCGCCTTCTTAGCCACGTCGGTGGGAATCGAATCCAGGTCGGGGAGGAAGTCATTCTCCCCCAGCAAGGAGACCCTTTCCACCTGCCCACCGACTACCTTAACCCCTGCTGCATAGGAAGGGTAAGAAGGATCGGGGACCAAGGCAACGTCTCCGGAATCCAGCAGACAGAGATGGATCATAAAGAGGCCATCCGTCGAGCCCAGGAGGGAAAGCACTTCCCGGTTGGGGTCGAGGTCAACACCGAAACGGCGTTTATACCAGCCGGCGATGGCATCTTTCAGCGGCTGGTGCGGATAGAAGCTCGGGTAATGATGGTAATCGGGATGACCGACCGCTTCTTTCAAGGCCTGGAGGAGAGGCTCGGGGGGGTTGAAATCCGGGTCTCCTACGCCCAGGTTGACCACATCCCGCCCCTCTTGTTTCATCTTGGCCAAGCGCATATTCATTTCCATCACCAGAAATCCCTTGAGGGGTTCCATCCTTTTGGCAATTTGCATCTTTTCCCCCTTGATCTAAAATTTTACAATGACTGAAGTTTAGAGACGATCTGGCTCATATCCATCGGCAGTGCAGCGTAGGAAGGTTATTTATTTTTCCCTTTAAAGCTTCAAAAAATTTCTACTTTTTTTAACAAGTTGTCAAGAGAATTCTGGATCTTGCCCATCTTCACTTTTAAATTTCCTCATTATTTTCGAGCCCAGAGAGGCAGGGAAATACTTCGTTTGGCCAAGGAGGCGTCTGTTCATTCCTATACCAGCGCTTAACTTCTACCGTTGCGGCAAGCTGCGAGATCCCTTTACGCTTTCTTTTAGCGGAAATAAAAGCGCAAGATGGGAGCAAGATATTTCCCGCCGCTTGGCCGGCACTCAGCATTTCCCTGCTTCTCTTTTGCCCCCCTTTATGAATTTATAACTGAAGTGGCAAAGTCGGCAAGAATTCTGGATGTACAAAAGGGCTGGCTATTGACAAAAGAACTTAATTGCCATATCGTTCGTCAAAGTTTATATGCCAAGCAGTAAGCTTTTTCCATCTTCAAAAATAAAGGGGGCGATTTCCAATGTTTAAAAAAGTGGATCATATTGCCATCGCGGTGCGCAACCTGGAAGTATCAAAAAAAAGACTGCAAGACCTCTTCGGGGCAAAATTCATTGTCGAGAATGTAAATGCAGAAGGGCAGTATAAAGTGGCC
>JAOUFX010000958.1 GCA_029857975.1 Deltaproteobacteria bacterium
CGCCAATTGCGAGCCTTCGAGGAGAAGTGGCTGGGGTCCAGTCCCCCCGCACCCGGGGAGATGCTGCGGGCACCTGACTTCTCGGCGGTCGGCGACTTCAACCCAACGGTCGTCGCCATACAGAAGATGAACACGCTGCCGTTTTGGCCGAAACAACTCTTGCCGCTGGTCGTCGCGGCGTTGCTGCCGTTCCTGCCGGTGGCGGCAATTGAAATCCCTTTGAGGGAGGTCCTGTTGCAATTGTTGAAACTGGTGAGGTAGGACAACCAAGACTCACGAGTGACAAGGGGAGAGTGACAAGTGGCAAGTGGCGGCCGAGAAGAAGGAGTAGAAGATGAAAAAACAATTTTTTTGACGTTAGTGTACCTGGGGCTAATCCTGTTTGCGGTACCTCTTTGGGCGGCGAATCCTTCCACGGCGACTGCGGCGTCGGAGGGCGAAGCAAAAGTCGGGTCCCTGACCGAGCTCAACAAGCAGCTCGCGAACCCAATAAGCAGCCTTTGGTCGATCGCTTTTCAGCAGAATAATTATATGCTGGACATGGGTCCGGGCAAGGAGGCCCGCTGGAATTCGAACCTCGATTTCCAGCCCGTGTTGCCGGTAGCGCTGACCGAGGATTGGAATCTCCTCACGAGACCGGTCATGACACTCTTTAACTCCGTGCCGCACCCGGACCCGCACCATCCCGGCGACATGGACCGCACCACGGCGTTCGGTGACACGGTTCTGATGGAAATGTTTTCCCCTAATCCGAAGCTCGCCGGGAATTGGCTCATCGGGCTTGGTCCCACCTTCATCTTCCCTACGGCCTCCTCTGATTACACCGGCCAGGGAAAGTGGCAGGTGGGTCCTGCCGCCGTGTTAGGCTATCTCTCTGAGAAATGGATCGTCGGGGCCTTTTTACAGAATTGGACCTGCTTCGCAGGTTCCGGAAATCGGCCGGACACGAACCAGATGAATCTACAGCCGATCGCTGTTTATTTCTTACCTAAGGGGCGGAGTATCGGATATTCCGGCAACGTCCTGGCGAACTGGAAGGCTGACTCTGCTGGTGACGTATGGACAGTCCCCCTCGGGATAGGCATCGGCAAGGTGGTGAAACTTGGTCCTCTTCCCGTGAAGCTCGCACTCGGGGTGCAGTACATGCTTCATCACCCGGACAACTTTGGTCAGCGGTGGAACATCCAGTTGGGTGTGACCCCTGTTATTCCGAACCTCATCAAGGGCGCTCTTTTTGGTTGAGGCATCTGGAGAAGCTGAAAGAGCAGTGGTTCAAGGAAGCATTCTGGGGCAAAGAAATCCTGCGGGATTCTGTCCAGTTTTAGGAGAGTTGAAGTTGACTCACACCAGTCCAAAATGTTTCGAGGGAGGTGAACACAATGGGTAAGATCATGAGATTAGCTATTCTGGCCTTGACAGCGTTACTCTGTTACACAGGCGTGGCAAAAGCGCAATGGATTTTTTTAGGGAGGAAAGCTGTGGGGGCAGTGAACCGTCTCACCAGCCAGGCGTTTGAGAAGCAGGGGCAGGGTTACGATGTAGCGACGGTTCTGCTCGAGGCTAATGCCGATAAGGTTTACACCGCCGCCCTCGATATCTTGAGGCGGAACCCCAATATTACGATCAACCGCACGGAAAACTCAACCCGAGAGGTCGAGTTCACGGATGACAAGATTCTGGTGGGGCTGAAGGTGACCCGCTTCGAAGACCATCTCAGCCAGCTTCTCATAAGTTCCACCGGAACCTCCGGTAAGCCCGGTGGCCCGTCGTTTGTCGTGGAGAGGGTTTTTCAGGTCTGCGAGAAGATGGGCGTGTCCTGCACCCTTGCCAAAGACTGACAGGCTGTGGATCGCGGGGTCTGGACCGAGCAGGTCACGGCGGGCATCCGCGAACAATCAAAATGTTTTGTTTTAACTGGTTACGCTATGCTCCATGCTCTATGCGCTATGCTATTTCCAATAATGAAGGGGATCCCGCATCGGCGTCATTAAGGGCACCCCGGAGAGAGGGAGGACCATGAACAGAAAACGAAGACGAACTCAAGGATTCATTTGGCTCATCATTGTGGTGATAGCGATACCCCCCTGGGTCT
>JAOUFX010000959.1 GCA_029857975.1 Deltaproteobacteria bacterium
TTCAATGGTCCGGGCCTCCACTTTAAACCGCAAAGAGGCCGGGCGACCGGCGGCAGAAAACGCCTGCTCTTCTTCTGCGGTTAAATTTCGGCAACGGCCATCATATAGGGGAGGAATCCCTTTGGCCAAAGAGCGCTTGCGCTTTTCCTCCAATTCTTCCTTCGTACAGTAACAGCGGTAAGCCTTCCCTTTTTCCAGAAGCTCTCCAGCATACCGCCGGTACACCCCCAGGCGTTCGGACTGGCGGTAAGGTCCATAAGCCCCGGGCTGGCCGGGTCCCTCGTCCCAGTCGAGCCCCAACCAGCGCAGGTCCTGCAGAATAGCATTCTCGGCCTCAAGGGTGGAGCGCTCCAAGTCTGTATCCTCCAGGCGAACGATGAAAGTTCCCCCTCTCTGCCGGGCAAAAAGGAAGTTAAAAAGGGCCGTACGGGCATTGCCTACATGTAACAGGCCCGTAGGGCTGGGAGCAAAACGAACGCGGATATTGTTTTCCATAATATTTACCGCAGAGCACACCGAGAACGCAGAAATGGCCCGCTATGCGCATGGCGCTAAGCGCTTAGCGATTCGGAGCGCTCTCGGCGATCCCTGTGGTAAATTCAATATCACTTTTACGGAACCAAAAGCACGATGGCATAGGCCACGATACCTTTTCCTTCCCCTACAAATCCCAAACCTTCGGACGTAGTGGCTTTGATATTGACTTTCCCCTCCGAAATGTTCATGGTCGCAGCGATCTTGGTCCTCATCTGGGGAACGTAAGGCATGATCCGGGGTTGTTCGGCAATGACCGTGGTATCGAGGTTTTCCACAGTTAAGCTCCGCTCACCCACCATCGAGGCCACGATGTTGAGCAACTTTAAGCTGGAAATCCCCCGGAATTGAGGGTCGGCGCTGGGAAAGTGCTTCCCAATATCCCCTTCCCCCATGGCCCCCAAGAGTCCGTCGCAAACAGCGTGCAACAGTACATCGGCATCCGAATGCCCTTCCAGTCCTTTCTCGTAGGGAATCTCCACCCCTCCAATGATCAGCCTGCGGCCTTCAACGAGCCGATGGATGTCGTAGCCAAAGCCAATGCGCATCAAAACTCCAAAAAAAGTTTAAATTTAATAGGACGCAGATTTTCGCATATAACCACAGATGATTATTTTCTTTTTCGTTTATCCTGATAATCTGTGTTTACCCTGTTAGATATTAAACATCTAACAGGGTGAATCCGTGTCCAATAAGGAAATTCTTATACAATCAAGCTAAGAATATAAAAATAACTGAATTTAACCATGGCTGGCAACTCACCATCTGCAACTTCCAGCCTGAAACCTTTAATCCGCAACTCGCAACTGGTAACTCGCAACTTTATTTCCAGTATTGCAGCAACGCTTCCCCCAAGATGAGGTCTTCAGGTGTTGTGATCTTAAAATTAAAGGGGGAACCTTCGATCACCCGCACTGGGATTCCCAACCGCTCTACCAGAGAAGCATCGTCGGTCCCGTAAAACCTTTCTTCTCGGGCCTTCTCATGGGCGTTAAGGATTAAGCTGTACTCGAAGGATTGGGGGGTCTGGATGATCCAAAGGGGGCCGCGATCCACTGTTTTTAAAACTTCCTTGGCCAGGGAAACTTCTTTGATGGTCTCCCCGGCAGGCAGCGCCGCAGCTACCGCTTTCCAGCGACGGGTTTCAGATAGGGCTCGCTCGATTAACTCGGGAGGAACAAAAGGCCGGGCCCCGTCATGGATAATGACCCAATCCGCGTTTCCCGCGATGGCTTGCAACCCCAAAAAAACCGAATCTTGCCGTTCTGCTCCTCCGGCCAATACCCTTTGAACCTTCTTGAGCTTTGAGCGGCGCCCAATTTCATCGGTCCAAAAGGAGACTTCCTTCGCGGGAACCAGCGGTAAGATCTCATCCACCTGGTTGCAGGCTTCGAATTTTTGGAGAGTGTGCCATAAGAGAGGAATTCCTCCTAAGGAAAGAGAGGCTTTGGGTGTTTCCTTGCCCATGCGCCTCCCCCGGCCCGCTGCTGGGATTAAGGCCACTACGCGCATCATCTGCCTTTTTTCCATAGCCCGGCGAGGGGGAACC
>JAOUFX010000084.1 GCA_029857975.1 Deltaproteobacteria bacterium
TCGTCCGGGGCGCCAAAGCGCATAATAGCATCGCCGCTTATGCCGATGAGATTTTAGTCACTCCTACCCGTCTGTTGACCAAAGAAGAAGGGGACTGGGCAGTGGCCTTTGCCGTTCCGGGAGACGCGCCCGGGATCCGGCAGGTGGTGGTAACTTCTTCTCCCCGTTCCCGGAAACAATTGAAAGCTCCTGTAGCGGACTTTGGCTCCTGTCATTCCCTGACCATTTTTGAGGATACCTTCATCCCCTGGGAGCGGGTCTTTATGTGTGGCGAATGGGAATTCGGCGGACGGGCCGCATCCCTTTTTGCCCTGTATCACCGCCATAGTTATACGGGATGCAAACCGGCCTTTACGGATGTGATCATGGGGACTACCGCCTTAGCGGCAGAATACAATGGGGTGGAAGGAGCCCAGCACATCAATCACAAACTCGCGGACCTGATCAGTGTAGCCGAATTGGTTTATGGCGCAGGCATTGCCGCGGCAGTGAAGTCCAAGCCCAGTTCTTCCGGAACTTACATTCCCGATGTGGTCTTTTGCAATGTAGGACGGCGGCATGCGGGGGAAAGCCTCTATCATGAATACCAAATCTTGTGCGATGTGGCCGGGGGCCTACCGGCAACCCTGCCCTATGAAGAGGACTTCTTCCAAGAAGAAGTCGGCCCTCTTCTAAACAAATATATCATGCGGAAAACAGGGATCAGCGCCGAGAACCAGCACCGCTGCT
Organism: Deltaproteobacteria bacterium; assembly: GCA_029857975.1. The sequence goes on from JAOUFX010000084.1 coordinate 730, forward strand.
TTCGGATGACTCATGACCTGATTGGCTCCTCTTTCGGAGCGCACCGGCAGATCGCCGGCCTCCATGGAGGAGGCTCCCCCATTATGGAAGTGATCGCCATTCTAGGTACCTATGATTTGAAACTTAGGAAAGAGATCGCCAAATACTTGGCTGGGATTACCAACGGGTAAAAGTTCCCCGATCGGAACGAAGGATAGTAATACAACAGAAGCACCCTGGCGCCTATTTGATCTTATCCAGATTCAAGAGGAGTTGAAAGAAATCTTTGGTCTTTGGGGTATGTTTCGATAACTCCTGAACCGATCGGTCTTCCAATCCTTCTTAATCGAAGGGGTTTCCAACGGGAGATTACTTCCTGAAATGTTGTCCTTGTGATTTTCCTTCGGAATACAACATTTCAATCACAACTCTTCAATTTGGGCTTGAAAACCGAAGCCATTTCCAAAGGCAATTTTTCCCTTGACTGCTCATGAATGAGAGAGTATTTATGGGTCAGTTATTCCCATCTTTTTCTGATTAACCAACAACCTGCCCTCTGGCCTTCTGGAGCAGAGTATGAAAAGGAATTTCCGGAAGGTGTCCATACAAAGACTTGAAGGGAATTTCTATTCTTTTGGAGCCATTTTTCATCTATGACTCCGGTTTGCATTGTTGTTATCAAGTCTTGATAACAACAAAACCTTCCGAGCACCGAAGTCTGGTTAAGTGAATATGAATATATAATTTGGGCAAATTCGATTAAGACGAAGCTTGAAAAAAATTTACTTGACATGAATTTTTCTTTATTCTATATTCGGGCCTGAGTCTGAGTCGCCCTATCTTAACTCATTCTAAGTTGACCTAGCAAGCTGACCATAAATCTTCTGGAGTAACTGATGAAAACGTGGGGCTGCTGGAAAATGCTGATATAAAGCCTCCAAGGAGTTTTTACACTTCCCTGGAGGCTTTTTATTTGGCCCTTTATAACCTAAAGTTGAGGCGGGCAGCCGATGGTTGAAATGAACACCCACTAAAATAGCAGATATCATTTAAAGAAAGGAGAGTGCTATGAAACGGTATTTCCCCAGGAAAGTTTCGGTATGGGGGATAGCAATTTTAACATCATGGTTCATATCTCTACCCTATACTCAGGCAGCTAATCCAGAACCGGTTAAGATTGGGCTCATTACCGATCTCACAGGGGCAGCCTATGTAAATGCAAGAGATTCCGCGGATGGGGCCAAGCTAGCGGTAGATCGCATGAACGCAGCGGGCGGCATTTTAGGTAGGAAAGTGGAGCTTCTTGTCCGAGACAGTGCCCTCAAGACGGACCTAGGGGTCTCTCATGCCCGGGAATTGATTCTGGACAAAAAAGTGAATTTCATGATGGGCCCGATAAGTAGTGGCGTTCGCCTGGCCATCTCAGATGTATGTCGAACATTTAAAGTACCCCTAATAGACTGTATAGGTGGCTCAGTATCGCTGCATGAAGAGAGAGGCCATGATTATTTCTGGCAAATAAGCGTCTCTACCGCCGGGGAATCCTATGGAGCTGCGGTCGGCTGCTCCAAGTTTAAAAAAATAAAGACTCTGGCCACTTTAGCTCCCGACTATGTATGGGGACGGCAGGAGGTTGAGGGATTTACGGAGCCGTTTAAAAAGATGCGCCCTGAAGTGAAGGTGCTTGAGAACTTCTGGCCGAAGCTCGGCGAAAAAGATTATACTCCTTATATCACTGTTATCATCGCTAAGAAGCCAGACTTATTGTATTCGGTTTTGTATGGAGGGGATTGGGTCAACTTTGTGAAACAGGCAAAACCCTATGGGCTTTTTGAAAAGATGTTGGTCTTTTGTTTTGCCGAAGCAAGCGCCCAGATGGCCTTGGGAAAGGAGGCTCCGGAGAATACATGGGGATTCGCACGGGCCCCAGCAGTCTCTATCGGTACCGCAGAGATGAAGAGCTTTGTCAAAGAATACAAGGAGAAGATAGGAAGGTTTCCAGGCGACACTTCCGTTACGACCTATGATGCGATTTATGCCTTTAAGTATGGAGCTGAGAAAGCAAAAAGCACCGATGGGCCTGCTTGGGTCAAGGCCATGAAAGGCGCCTCAGTCCCAACGCTCAGAGGAATCGTCAAGTTCCGCGAATGCGACAACCTCTCCAACTCCCCTGAATACATTGGCCCAATGGCCTTTGACCCGCAATATGGTTTCGCAATCTTTAAACCGGCTGAAGCCGTCGATACATTGCCTATTGCCCGAACCTGTGAAGAGACCATGGAGCTCCGTAAGAAAGCTAAAAAATAATTGGGCTTAGATGTCCAAGAAAACTTTAATATGACCTCTGTTACCTTTGTTACCTTTATAAACCAATTCATAAGCGGAGCGACCTATGGGCTGGTTTTGTTTATGGTAGCCCTGGGGTTGGCCTTGATCTTCGGCGTTATGTCGATCGTCAACCTGGCCCATGGGTCGCTCTACATGATGGGAGCATTCTTTGGCTATTTTATCTGGTTTGCTTTCAAAGATATGCATTTTTCTTTCTGGCTGAGCGTCCTATTGGCTGGACTTGCAGTGGCTGGCGCTGGGTTAATTCTTGAGTTTCTGCTTCGGCCGTTCTATCGCCGGGGACACACGGACCAGCTTCTGTTCACCTATGCCTTCACCTACATCATCGCTGACTTGGTAAAGATGTTCTGGGGGGGGAGATATTATACCCTCCCTCGGCCTCCTGGGCTGGAGGGAAGCCTTACTATGGCAGGAATCATGCTTCCGACTTACAATCTATTCATCATTGGGGTCTCGCTTTTAATATGTGTACTTCTATGGTTCCTACTGGCCAGGACCAAATTAGGAAAAATCATTAGGGCTGCGGTATTTGATCGAGAAATGGTTGGCATTTTGGGGATCCGTCTACCCTGGTTATTTGCCTTCGTCTTTGGCATAGGGGCCTTTGTTGCCGGAGCAGCAGGTCTTTTGGCCGCTCCGATGGGTAGCATTGGAGTGGGCATGGATGCAGAAATTATTGTGCCCGTATTCGTGGTCTGTATCATCGGCGGCATGGGCAGCTTTTTAGGAGCACTGATTGCATCCCTTATCGTTGGCGAGGTCTATGCCTTCGGCATTTTGATACTGCCCCAGATGGCCATGGCTTTTATGTTTGTGGTGGTTATCGTGATTTTGATCATTCGCCCCCAGGGGCTCTTTGGGAGATCTTAAAGGCAAAACAATGAACAAGAATATTCTGGAGAGTCTGAGATTTGGCGCAAGGAGTTGGAAGCTATGGATCCTCTTGGTGAGTCTCCTGGTAGCAGTGATCATCCCACACCTTTTGCCCCGCTATCCTATTCACCTTCTGAATCTCTTTCTGATCGGCTGCTTATTTGCTTTGAGTTATAATATCCTGCTGGGCAATACGGGCCTTCTCTCCTTCGGTCATGCTGCTTATTTCGGCCTTGGTGCTTACGGCGTTGCTCTGCTCATGAAAAAAGCCGGTATTCATTATTTTTTGGCTATTCCCATGAGTTTGATCATCACGGGCATAATAGCTGCTATCATTGGATATTTTTGTTCCCGAGTTGTGGCCATGTCTTTTGCTATTCTTACCTTAGCCTTCGGTGAACTTCTTTTTACGATTGCCTCTAAATGGTACACATTTACCGGGGGAGATGATGGGATCCAGTCTGTATACCCTCCCAGCATCATCGCTTCCAGTGCCCGTTTCTATTACTTTACGCTCATTGTTGTGACCTTAGCATCCATAACTATATGGCGAATTTTTCATTCTCCCTTCGGATATACTCTTCAATGTATCAGGGATAACAGGCCAAAGAGCGAATCTATCGGCATCAATGTGAGACGTTATCAGTGGATGGCTTTTATAATATCCGGGATATTTGCCGGACTAGCCGGAAGCCTCTCCGTAACTCTTAACTGGACAGTCGCTCCAACGGAAATGGGATGGGTTAAGGGAGGGGAGCCCCTCGTCATGACCATAGTGGGCGGGCAGTATGTTTTTGGAGGACCCATTATTGGGGCAGCGATTTTCACTTTTTTCCACTTTTTCGTTGGCCAGATCACTCTTTATTGGGCTCTCGTCATCGGGATTGTCTTGGCATTGGTCGTGCGTTTCCTACCTGGGGGAATAGGGGGTTATATTCAGGAGAGAATGGCTATTAAACGTCAAACCCTTTCAAGTGGAGTTTGAGGTGATTTTACAAATTAAGGGATTAACCAAAATTTTTGGCGCTCTTTATGCAGTTGATAATGTCAGTTTCGGAATCGATCGAGGAGAGTTGGTCGCTTTACTTGGTCCCAATGGAGCTGGCAAGACTACCCTGTTTAACCTTATCACCGGCTTCATAATTCCTGAAGCAGGAAAGGTGATGTTTAAGGGAGAGGATATCACCAAACTACCTCCCCACTCCATTGCCCATAAAAAAATTGGCCTGGCTTTTCAAGTCACTAAAATCTTTTCTAGACTCACCGTCTTTCAGAACATTCAAGTTGCTCTTTTTGTCTCTAAAGGAAAGGCCAAGAACCTTTTTTCACTGGCCCCTAAAATGATGAAGGAAGATACCAATGAAATATTAGAGGCAGTCGGACTTGCCCAAATGGCCCAAACTCCGGCTGATACTCTATCCCAGCCAGATAAAAAGCGGCTCGAGTTAGGCATAGCTTTGGCCTGTAGGCCAGAGCTTCTGCTCCTGGATGAACCGACCTCTGGACAGTCTGTTGAAGAGACCTTTTCCATTATGGAATTAGTCAAAAAAATCAACGAGGAACAGGGATTAACCCTCCTATTCATTGAACATAAGATGGCCGTTGTATTCGGTATTGCGCGCCGGATAATCGTAATGCACCAAGGGCGGGTTATTGCTGATGGCAAGCCGGAGGCTGTGAGGGAGGATAAAGAGGTACAAAAAGCCTACCTCGGTGAAAGCTTATGATTCTGGAAGTCAAAGATATCCACACCTATTATGGAAGTAGCCATGTCATTTTCGGTCTTTCTCTCCATGTGGCGGAAAAGGAACTGGTTGGACTGATGGGACGCAATGGAGCAGGCAAGACGACCACCTTGTTAAGTATTATAGGCGCCACCCCGCCTAAATCTGGAAGTATTCAATTCTTGGGCGAAGAGATAAGAGGTAAATTCACCTATTACATAGCTCGGCTGGGCATCGGATTCGTCCCCGATAACAGGAGAATTTTTCCTGACTTATCGGTTCTTGACAACCTGAAAATAGGGGAGAGAACGCGATTGGGGACCAATAAATGGACGGTAGAGAGAGTCTTTGAACTCTTTCCTAAATTGAGAGAATTGGGAAAGCGAAAGGGGGAGCATCTCAGTGGCGGTGAACAGCAGATGCTGGCTATTGGCCGAGCTCTGATGGGAAATCCCCAGCTATTACTCATGGATGAGCCCACTTCCGGTCTATCACCTTTGTTGGTAAATGCGCTGGGAAAACAAATAAAAAGATTGACGGAAGAAGGCGTGACGGTCCTCCTTTCGGAACAAAATGCAGCTTTTATTACCACCTTAGCTGACCGAGCTTATATTATCGATATGGGAATGATCCGTTACGAGGGTGGGACGAAAGGGCTTATCGAAAACGAAGAGATCCGGAAGAGATATCTGTTAATTTGAGTTGACCTATCACCAGATTTATATCGGTGCTGAGATGCAAGTGTCCTGCCTTCTCCACGCTTCTCAATATGATGGGCGAGGTCATCGAAAAGGAGCTAGTCCCCCAAAGGTCTGCGTTTGCTTATCATCGAAGTCCCCATGAACAATCCCATTCTACAAAAAGCGGTTCAGGTGGGGCCGTGACAACCGCTTCAGGTCCATGAGAAGACCCTTGAACTACTGCAACAATAAAATATGGAGGAGGTCAAGGGCCAACCCAAACTGGTCATCCACGGCATGGGCAATAAAAGATCCCTGCCTTCAAAAAAATGTCCGTTAACCTGAAACCACTTCCCTTAAGTATTCTCGTGTCCTTTACTGCCTCTTTTTTCCCAGTTCTTAGGTAACAAAATATTTTTATAGGAGGTCGATAAACATGACAAAACTTATAACCGGGGGGACGGGTTTTATCGGTGCTGAATTAGCCAGGGTTCTCGTTGGCCGCGGAGAGGAGGTTACCTTGTTTGATATTTCCCCAAACTATGCTCGTATTAAAGGGATGGAAGACAAAATAAAACTGGTACAAGGGAACCTTGCCTATTATTCGGAAGTTTTTAATGTTGTTAAAAATTATGATATCAAGATCATCTATCACCTTGGGGGTATGTTAAGTGTCCCTTCCAATGCTAATCCCTGGGCGTCATTCCATGCTAATATCTGTGGTACCCTCCATGTATTGGAGACTGCCCGGCTTTTCGATTGTGAAAGAGTGGTGTTTGCAAGTACCCTGGCTACCTATGGTCTGGGTACTCCACCCATCATTACGGATGGTACCATTCAACGGCCTACCATCATGTACGGAATTGGCAAGTTGTATTGCGAGCTACTTGGAATGTTTTATAAGAATCGTTTTGGCTTAGATTTTCGTTCGGTTAGGTATCCTTCAGTCATTGGGCCGGGCGTCAAAACGCCAGGAGTTGCTCAGTATAATCCTTGGATGATCGAACACGCGGCGCTGGGCAAACCCTATGAGTGTTTCGTTACCGAGGATACGAAATGTCCGGTGATGTATTTTAAGGATGCTGCAATTTGCATTGATATGCTATGCCAAGCGTCAAAAGAAAGCATTAAAACCGTAAACTATAACGTCGCCGGAGTAAAACCGGTGCACACTGCCAAAGAACTGGAAATGGCCATCAAAAAACATTTACCCAATTTTCGGGTTACTTATAAACCCAATCCACAGATTATGGACTTTCATCGAAATTTTATTGTAGAAGTGTATGACGATAGCCGGGCCAAAGAAGAATGGGGATGGGAATCCAGATATTCTAATTTGGATACAGTAGTAGGAGATTTTATAGAAGAGGTCCGCAAGAATCCAGAAGATTACGGAATCTAAAATAGCATGTAATTCTCGGATTATTTCGGAGCTTCTTTCCAAGAAATTCGGGAATTAAAGGTTTCCAAAAGGGATATGTTCAGAAATTGGGTAATGAATATATTCCTTTAAATAAATCCTAATATATTTGATTCGATACCACAGCAGGCCCCCTTCAAAGGAGTAAGGTGGTATCACACGTCATAATAACGGGTGGAGGATAACTATTGCAATCATTTGTACCTTGATTATGTTCATCCCAATTTCCTAAGTGGAGACATTTTTTGACCTCACCCACTGCTACTCTTTGAAGGGCAAATCAATCGCACCCAATTATCCTAGCTCTATAAACCAAGATTAGGACTTTTTGTTCCTAAAGTTTATCGGTGTTGGCAAGAGGGCACTTTGAAATTTCTGTAGGGCACCGACAAATGAAAAGGCATCGCAGTAGCGGTAAACAATACGCCAGGTCAACGGGAACGTTTGAATTGCCGAAATAGGCAACAAAAGGCTGACTCGGAAAGGCAGGGTCATAATAACTCTGTCTTTCTTGTTGTCTATATATTGGGGTGCAGGTATTTGGGTAAAAAGCTTCGATCTCTGCTGAGACTGTCGAAAAAGTCCAAATGGCCAATTCAGAAAATTTTGGCTTCATTAGAAATCAACAACTTGCAGGCCACAGAAAACCAAAAAATGCCCAGATTTGCGGTTTTTCGACAGGCTCGCTAGTGCGCCAGGAGCGCATGTTGATATAGATGGGGCGCGTAACTATGCAAAAGATGAGGGTAGGTCCCTCGGAGCCGGCTTGCAGGAGCAGGCTTCAAACCACCTT
>JAOUFX010000085.1 GCA_029857975.1 Deltaproteobacteria bacterium
AAGGGATGCGGATCGTTATCGAACTAAAACGAGAGGCCGTCGCCCAGGTGGTCCTCAACCAACTCTTCAAGCATACCCAGATGCAGGTCACTTTCGGCATCATCCTCTTGGCCATCGTCCATGGCCAGCCGCAAACGATTAACCTCAAGGAGCTGATCCAGCAGTTCATCAATCACCGCAAAGAGGTGGTCACCCGGCGCAGCCAGTTTGAGTTGGGAAAAGCCGAGGCCAATGCCCACATCCTGGAAGGTTTAAAGATCGCCCTGGACGACCTCGACCGGGTCATTACCTTGATTCGCTCTTCTAAAACCCCCAAAGAGGCCAAAGAAGGGCTGATGGCTAAATTCTCGCTCTCCGAAGCCCAAGCCCAGGCTATTCTGGAGATGCGCTTGCAGCGCCTGACGAGCCTGGAACGGGAAAAGATCAACGAGGAATATAAAGAAGTCATCCAACTCATCGCCCGCCTGCGGGAGATCCTGAGCAACGAACGACTTTTGTTTAACCTGATCGGCGAAGAGCTTCAGGAGATTAAGGAACGCTATGGGGACGAGCGGCGGACTTTGATCATTGAAGAAGCACAAGAGATTAACCTTGAAGACTTGATCGTGGAAGAAGATATGGTCGTGACGATCAGTCACTCCGGCTATATCAAGCGCAATGCCATCAGTCTTTACCGCAGCCAGAGGCGGGGCGGGCGGGGGAAGATGGGCATGACCACCAAAGAAGAGGATTTTGTCGAGCACCTCTTCATAGCTTCCACGCATAGTTATATCCTCTTCTTCACCGACGCGGGAAAGGTCTTCTGGTTGAAAGTCCACGAAATACCCCAGGCGGGCCGTATGTCACGGGGAAAAGCCATCGTCAATTTGTTGAACCTTTCGGGAGAAGAGAAGATTACCGCCATCCTTCCCGTACGGACCTTTGAAGAGGGGAAATACGTCATCATGACCACGAAGAACGGTGTGGTCAAGAAGACCGACCTAATGTCTTACGGCCATCCGCGCACGGGCGGAATCATTGCCCTGACCCTTGATCCGGGAGACGAGTTAATCTCGGCCTGCCTGACGGATGGAACGAAGGAGATCCTGCTCAGCTCCCGGGAAGGCAAGGCCATTCGCTTCTCCGAGGAAGAGACCCGCGCCATTGGGCGCACGGCCAGAGGGGTGAAAGGGATTACCCTGGGCAAAAATGATTTCCTGGTCTCCATGGATATCATCACCCCCGGAACGCTGGGGGCAGCCATTCTATCGGTCACGGAAAAAGGTTTTGGTAAGCGTACGCCCATTGAGGATTATCCCCTGCAAAGCCGGGGGGGCAAAGGCGTTATAACGATTAAGACTTCCCCGCGGAACGGGAATTTGGTGGGGGTGCAGCAGATTACCGAGCAGGATGATGTCATGCTCATCACGGACAAAGGGAAAATAATTCGTTTACGAGGTGAAGAAATCTCGGTCATTGGGCGGAACACCCAGGGGGTGAAGCTCATTGAGCTGGAGCCCGGAGAACGGGTGATGGCCGTTACCCGCTTGGCCGAGCGCGAGGAAGAGCCGGAGGGGGAACAAGCAATAGAAGAGAGCCCAGAGGAAACCCCAGAAGAAAGCAGGGGAGAGGAAAGTTCATAACGCATGGCCGAGTTTCTCACCAAAAAAGGGCGAATCGGCGTTATCGGCGCCGGAAGCTGGGGTACGACGCTGGCCAATCTCTTGGCCGAAAAAGGGCTACCGATCGATCTCTGGGTTTTTGAAGAAGAACTCTTCCGGGCCATGCAAAGCAAAAGAGAGAACGAATTCTTCCTCCCCGGAATTTCACTCCCGGATAACATCCGGGTAACCCTTTCTCTGGAAGAAGCCTGTACCGGCAAAGAGATCTTGGTCTGTGCCGTACCTTCGCATGCCGTGCGGGAAGTTTTTAGCAAGGGGCGGCCTTACCTCCAAGAGGGAACCTTGATTATTAGCGCCACCAAGGGACTCGAGGACGAAACCTACTTCACCGCATCGCAAGTTTTGCGAGACACCATCGGCCGAAACCTCAAGACTGAGATTGCCTGCCTTTCCGGGCCGAGTTTTGCCAGAGAAGTCGCTTGTAAATTTCCCACGGCGGTCACGGCGGCTGCGGTCCACCCGGAAGCCGCGCGGCAAGCGCAAATTCTTTTGGCCAGGTCCTACTTCCGCGTCTACACTAACCCCGATCCGACCGGTGTGGAGTTAGGGGGTGCGACCAAGAACGTCATGGCCATTGCCGCCGGTGCCTCCGACGGGTTAGGGTTCGGGCATAGTTCCCGGGCGGCGTTAATCACGCGAGGATTAGCGGAGATGACCCGCTTGGGGGTAAAGATGGGAGCGGACGCGCGCACCTTTTTCGGGCTGGCTGGCCTGGGAGATCTGGTCCTGACTTGTACCGGAAGTTTAAGCCGGAATCGCACCGTCGGTTTAGAGTTGGGAAAAGGGCGGAGGCTCAAAGATATTCTGGAAGGAATGAGGATGGTCGCCGAGGGGATCCGTACCACCAAGGCCCTGCGAGCATTAGCTCGAGAAAAGGAAGTGGAGATGCCCATCACGGACAAGATTTATGAGATCCTTTACGAGGGCAAAGATCCACGGGAAGCAGTGATCGAGTTGATGTCCCGCGATCCCCGGTCAGAGCAGGAAGGTTCGTAACGGAAGAAGCAGCCTTTTTTCTACTTCTCCGATCGGGGCGGCAGGGAGGGAAGCCCGGCCAAGAGGCGTTGGACCAACTTTTCTCCTAACTTCTTTGCCGCCTGGCTCGGCCCACGAATTTCTCCTTCGGCCATCCAAAGCACCGCCCCCTTTTCCATCTCCAGCACCCGCAAGACCAGCCGGATCTGACAGGTCCCCCGATGATAGGTCGGCAGAGCCCGGTACTCATAGCGCCCTCCCTCCCAAACCTGAAAGGATTCTGATCGTACGTAGGGTTTCTGCAAAGAATATTGCAACAGGGTGCCCGTAAGCAGAAGCTTGGCTTTCAGTCGCGCGATGGTCTTGATAAGGGAGGACTGGTCGGCAAGTAAAATTGGAGGGGTAAAGCCGAATTTCTGGAGGACCGCAGAAACTTCCCCGGGAGGAATCAGGGTATAACCTTTGGCCGCCAAAAATGCGTAAATAAAGGAATTGAGGTCTGAACCGGATTGAGGATAACCGGCAGCATCTGGAATGGGAAGAAGGGCCACCGGTTGGAAGTTTTGAAAATTTACCTCCCGGGAAAAAGACTTGTCCACGTTCAGATTATAAAAGCATCCGGCAAGGGAGAGAAATAAGATTAAAACTCCAAGCGAGGGAAAAAGGACTTTTCGGCGTGGCGGGAACAAGACCTTGCTCCTGAGGTAGAAATTCGTTAAAATATATATATTCATTACTATTACACCTTAGAAAAGAACCGCTGTCAAGGGAGGCCAAATTTCCTATGCCCATCTATGAATACCTCTGTCAGGATTGTGGCCGCGTTTCCAGTTTTATCGTTCTAAGCCTACGGGCCCCTTTCCATCCCGCATGCAAGAGGTGTCAAAGTCGTAAGATGACCAAGCTCATTTCCAGAGTAGCCCGGGTTCGATCCGAGGAGAGCCGCTTAGAATCCCTGGCCGATCCCGCCAAGCTGGGAGATATCGACGAGAATAACCCCGCCAGCATGGCCCGCTGGATGAAAAGGATGGGCAAAGAATTAGGGGAGGATTTGGGTGAAGATTTTGACTCCATGGTGGATGAAGCCATGGCGGAAGAAGATAAGGCCCGAGAGAAGGTACCCGAGGCCAAAGATGATGACTTTTAGCAGGATATTGAAAACCCCCCATTCACCGTAGGAATAACAAGCGAAAGCTGAAAAAGGCGGCCTGGGAAAAATAGCTCATGACCATTGCCGGAAATCCCAAAAAATTGGCCCGTGATGTTGCGGAAGGGTACCAGCAATTCGCTCCGGCCACCCTCCGCCAGTATTCGGCCGCAGATTTAAAGGTCCTTCTTTTCAACCTCAATATCGTCCTGCGGGAAATGCGCGGGAAACAGGTCTCCCTGGAAGACAGTGAAGCTCTTAAGGAAAAGCACACCAAAATCCACCGCCTCAACCAAGCTATCAATACGATTCAGGCCTACGCTGCCTTAAAAGGGATAAAAATTTAGAGGAGTAAAGCGCGGTCTCCCCCAGCTCCGAAGATTCGCAGCGGAAAAAATTTTTAATCACTACCTTGACAGTAGTGAAAGCGGTGCTTATTTTCTTATAGGATGAATAAGGAATTTTAAGCAAAAAAACAGCCGCCTAAGATAGTGGGAAAGAAGAAGGAGGGAGAACGATGAGCAGCTTGATTAGATGGAGACCATCCCTGGAGTGGATGCCGTTAAGACCTTTTGTTCGGTTGTGGGATTGGGATCTGGAAGAGTTTGAGAAAGATTTTCTGGAGCCCGTAAGCAAGAAGGAAGTTTATTGGGTACCCCGAGTGGAAAGCTATGAGAAGGAAGGGAATTATGTAATTAAGGCCGACCTGCCTGGAGTAGAAGCCAAGGACGTTAAGGTAACGGTGGAAAAAGGCTGCCTAACGATCCAGGGCGAACGTAAGATGGACCGGGAGGTTAAAGAAAAAGAGGTTCGCCGCCGGGAGTTGTTCTACGGATCTTTCCAACGCACGATGGCCGTTCCCGAGGGGGTAAAGACCGAGCAAGTGAAAGCTAATTATCATGATGGGGTTCTAGAGATCACGGCCCCCATGGAAAAGAGAGCCCTGCCCAAGAAGATTGAGGTTGAGGTAGAGAAAAACTGATTTACCTTCGTTAGAAGGAAAACTAAAAAGGCCGGGCGAAAACCCGGCCTTTTTTTCAAATTACCCCGCTGGTTTACCCTCCCATCCGGAGAGAATACCATCTCCATTAAAATTTTCTTGACAAAACTTTTAACCTTGCGCATATTGCCTGTGGAGGTTTTTGCCTCTTTTCTCTTGACCACCATTCGGCCAGCGGTCTGCCTCGGGGTATTTGGGGAAGATTCTCGGCCCTGGCGATGCCCCGAGCTGTTTTTTGAGGAAGGGGGAGAGAACCACACGGATTCAGGGTTCCGTCAAACCATTACCACCGAAGACCAGGTATAGAAAAAATCTAAACTTTATACCAAAGAGAGGTGCGCCCCATGGGATACTGGTTTGAGAATCCCACGCTGAAAGCTCTGGCCCCCTTGGCCCTTTCGACTTCCATAAAAGGGCTTACTACCATTTTCAATACCCCCAAACTGTTTATCGGGGCGAATGTTTTCCCGGAAGGGCCCGTTGTCGGGCCTTCTACTATGGATTCCCTTCTCCCTCGGTGTCCTAACAAAAGGGCGTTTATTGTAACGGATGAATTTAGCAAGCGATTCGCCAATAAAACAGCGCGATTTCTCGAGTCCGGGGGCTTTAAAGTCGAGTTATGGACCGGGTGTCAACCCGAAGCCCCTATGGAAGTGGTGGTAGAGTGTGCTAAGGCCGTTAAAGATTTCGAGCCGGATCTGATCATGGCTGTAGGCGGTGGGTCGGTCATGGACTCGGCCAAAGCAGCCTGGATCCTTTATGAACGGCCAGACATCACCGACCTGGGAATGATTTCACCCCTGGACAAATTAAACCTGCGGGGGAAAGCCGTCCTGGCGGCCGTGCCGACCACCTCCGGAACGGGTTCGGAATGCACCGGCGCAGCGGTGCTCCACGATACGGCCGCCCACCGTAAGATCCCTATTACCCACGATGAACTGGTTCCTGACTTTGCTATACTGGTTCCGGAATTCACCGTGACTATGCCACCGAAGCTTACCGCGGGCACCGGTCTGGATGTTCTGGCCCATGCCATGGATGCGGTTACCACCCCGGCAGGGAACGAATTCACCGAACCTCTGGCGCTCAAGGCCGTTGAGATGGTCTTCCGGTGGCTGCCCCGAGCATATAAAAACGGCCAGGACCGGGAGGCCCGGCACAGAATGATCATGGCCGCAAGCATTGCCGGCGTGGCTTTCGGCATGAGCGGCTGCCACCTGACCCACAGCTTCGGTCATTCCCTGGGCGCGGTATTCAATCTGCACCATGGCCTGGCCGTAGGTTTTTTCATCCCCCACAGCCTCCAGTTCTGCAGTAAAGTCACGGACAAGTACCTGTTAGCGTGCGAGGCGCTGCGCATCGAAGCCAAAGATGCTGTTGATGGACTGGGCAAACTGGTTAGCCGGGTCCGGACCTTCCTGACCGAGCTCGAAGTTCCACTGACTTTGAAGGACATGGGAATTCCCCGGGAGGATTTTAAGGCCAAACTCGACCAGCTGGTGGAATTTGCCTATGGAGATGTAGATTGTTATCTCAGCCCCAGGCCTATAACCCAAGCCCAGTGCGCCCAGGTTTTTCAATACGCCTACGACGGCCGGGACATCGATTTTTAATAATACCACCGAGCCCCCAGGGAAATATTTTGGGTCTTCAAAAATTCCCTAAAAAGGGGATTCCTGCTGTGGTTTGATGATACCGATTTCCAAGGGAGGATAGAGGCATGAAAGGATACCACGGCCGAATTTTGGAGGTTGATTTATCCGAGCGGAAGTTGACCGATTTACCATTGCCCGAGGAATTTTTAAAAAAATACATCGGAGGGGCGACCCTTGCCGCCGCTCTGGTATATGACCACCTGAATAAAGCCACATCTACTCTTGCCTCGGAAAACCCGCTGGTTTTTTCGACCGGGCCTTTCACGGGGACACCCCTTCCCATGGTCAGCCGGTACGCGGTAGGCGGCATTTCTCCTCTTACCGGGTTCTGGGGGGAAGCTACCAGTGGCGGCAAATTTCCCTTTCGGCTGAAAGGCTCCGGATGGGATGGCCTGCTGGTGAAAGGGAAAGCGGACAAGCCGGCGTACCTTTTTTTAAAGGATGGAAAGGCGGAGATCCGGGATGCCGCCCACCTCTGGGGCAAAGACAGTTACCAGACCCAGAAGGCCATCAAGGACGAGGTGGGAGACGAAGCCCTTAGCATCGCCTGCATCGCTGCGACAGGAGAAAAGCGGATCAAATATGCTTCGATCATGAATGATAACGGCCGGGCTGCCGGTCGGTGCGGCTTAGGGGCGCTCATGGGCGCCAAGAACCTCAAGGCTGTGGCCGCTTCCGGCAATTTGAGGCCCGAAATGAGCAACCCGGAAAAGGTCCGGGAGCTGGCCAAACAGGCCGTGGCCCAGATCAACGGCAATTTAGTTTCGGTGGCCTTTCGCGAGTACGGGACCATGATGTATATGGACATGGCCATGACTCTGGGCGATGCGCCGGCTAAATACTTCTCCAAGGCTGTCTTCCCGGTTTCCAAGGTCACCGGCCAGGCCCTTCGCCAGACTTACACCGTCAATAACTACGCCTGTCTGGGCTGTCCCATCGGGTGCGGCCGGGAACTGAAAGAGTTCAGGCCTGGCCTTACCGTGGATGGCCCCGAATACGAAACCGCGGTAGCCTTCGGCCCTTTGTGCCTGAATACCGACCTGGATTCTATCGTCCGGGCCAATCATCTCTGCAACACCCACGGCATCGATACGATTTCTACGGGGGTGAGCGTAGCCTATGCCTTTTACCTCTACGAGTTGGGCGTATTAAACAAAAGCAAAGTGGGTTTGGAGTTGAAATGGGGGGATGGAGAGGCGGTCGTGAAACTGGTCGAGATGATCATCGCCCAGGAAGGTATCGGCAAGATCCTTTCCCAGGGGACTCTGGCCATGGCCAAAGAATTCGGCCGCAGTACCGACGAAGCCGCCCAGGTCAAAGGTTTGGAAATGCCCATGCACGACGGACGGGCATTCCACGGAATGGCCCTCTCTTATGCCACGGGTCCTCGCGGAGCCTGCCACCTTAAAGGCGATTATTATAACGTTGACCTGGGGAACATGGTCTTGGAGTACATGATCCTGCCCTCGGAGAGACTCTCTTCCGAAGGCAAAAGCGCAGGAGCGGCCAAATATCAAAGCCTAAAGGACCTCTTTGACTCCTTGGCCCTTTGCAAATTCGCCCCCCTAACGCCAACCCAGCTTTGTGAGATGCTAAATGCCATCACCGGTTGGCAATTTGACCCCAAGGAGTTACTGGCTGCAGGGGAACGGTCCATCAATCTCAAGAGGGCTGTCAGTAACAAGCTCGGCTTGACCCGGGAACAAGACAAAATACCCAAGATTTGTTCGACCGCCCTGGATGAAGGTTCGACCGCAGGGATTGAACCGGACATGGAAAAGATGTTAAGAGAGTATTACCAGTTCCGAGGCTGGGATTGGGAGACTGGACGGCCGACCAAAGAGAAACTTTTAGAGCTGGAACTTAACCAGGTGGCTGCTGACATGTATCCTTGAGGAAATGCGGATTTCGGAAGGCGGAAGGCGGAATTGAAAGCCCCGGTTTTTTAAAGGATGAAAGTAAGGGTTCAATTTCAAGACATCTTGTCCGACTGGATGGGAGGCCCTCGCGCGGAGGTTCAACTTCCCGATGGGGGAACCTTCGGGGAGCTTCTTATGGAGATCAAGAAAAGTTTCAGCTCCACCATGCCTCCCCAGGGTAGAAA
>JAOUFX010000960.1 GCA_029857975.1 Deltaproteobacteria bacterium
TACGGTCGGCTTGTGCAACTTGCTGGCCCAACGGGGCTTTTTGATCCAACCCTTTAAGAAAGGCCCCGACTACATCGATCCGTCATGGCTCACGATTGCGGCGGGAAGGAGCTGCCGTAATCTGGATCTTTTCTTAGTCCCCAAAGAAAAATTAATTCAAACTTTTGAGCAATCCTGCGAGAAGGCTGATCTGGCTATTGTTGAAGGAGCGATGGGACTTTATGATGGTTTGGATATTCAAGGAACGACGGCGGAGATAGCTCGTCTGTTGAACATTCCAGTTGTCCTGTTGGTGAATACAAGTAGAATGACCAGTAGCATCGCAGCGATGGTGATGGGATATCAGCATTTCCAACCCGAAACAAATATTGCCGGTGTCCTCCTCAATTATGTTTCAGGGATCCGGCATGAAAATAAGCTGAGAAATGCGGTAGAGAAATACTGCAAGATTCCTGTGGTGGGAAGTATTCCGAGAGACGCAAACCTTCACATCGCGGAACGCCATCTTGGCCTCATTCCATCCCGGGAATCTGACGAAGCAGAAACAGTAGTCAAACTTATCGGCCGAAAACTTGAATCCTGTGTCGATCTGGATAATATACTGGCGATTACGAAGAATTTTAAATCAGAGATTCTTCGGCTTACGCCTCGGAATGACATTTCGACAAAACAACAGACGGAGAGCGAATCTTATTTAACCCCTCGCCCCGGAGGGGAGAGGGTTGGGGTGAGGGGAAATGGAACTCCGAAAGTCAAGCTTGGCGTGATGCTCGACCAGGTCTTTAATTTCTATTATCCAGAAAACCTTGAAGCCTTGATTCAAGAGAATGCTGAACTCATCTTCATCAATTCACTGAGAGACCCATTGCCTTCGGTGGATGGTCTTTATATTGGAGGTGGATTTCCCGAATTCTTCCTCGAGGAGTTAGAAAAAAACTATGGATTACGAAAAGAGATAGCCCAGGCGATCGATCAGGGCCTTCCGGTCTATGCGGAATGTGCGGGTCTCATGTACTTATCCCAGAAGATCCACTGGCAAGGTCGATCTTATGAAATGGTTGGAGCCATTCCCGCTGAAGTTCAAATCTCTGAAAAGCCCGAAGGACATGGTTATGTGATTGCTGAAGTCATTTATAAAAATTCCCTTTTCCCAGTGGGGTTGACCATCCGAGGCCATGAATTTCATCATTCCAAGGTATCGATCAAGAAGGGGGTTAGGTTTGCTTATCAAATAAGACGAGGGCATGGGATTGACGGTCAAAGGGATGGTGTTTTATATAAAAATATATTTGCTGCTTATACACACTTACATGCCTTGGGGACACCTTCCTGGGCAGAGGCTTTCGTTTCACTCGCAGCCAAGGAAGCGAATTTTAGAAGGAGGTCAATATGACGGAAGAACATATGGAGGTAAAATGTCCGGTATGTAGTAGGGAAATGGAGATAAGCAAGGTAGGGGTCCTTTATGGTGCGGTGGCCGCTAAGCCAAGGGCGACCAGTACCTATGGAGAGAAGGAGTACTATTTCTGTTGTAAAGCCTGCAAGAAAAAGTTCGACGAATCACCAGAAAAATTTATCAAAGGTTAGGAGGAGAAAAGATGGCAAAGGCAAACCTTGGTGGGATAGATATTGAGATTGATGAGGATGGTTTTATCCAGGAACCGGAGAAGTGGAACCAGGCCGTCGCAGAAGATCTGGCCAAGACCGAAAATGCTTACCCCATGACAGAGGAGCACTGGAAATTGGTAAATTATCTCAGAGATTACTACTTAAAATTTGAAATCGCCCCGCCCATCCGAATGGTCATCAAACAAACGGGATTCGACCTCAAATATATTTATAAATTGTTCCCAGGGGGTCCGGCGAAGGGGGCGTGTAAAGTCGCAGGGTTACCTAAGCCGACCGGCTGCGTGTAATTTAAATCTTCAGGGGAATCGTATTCAGGATTCTGAATCGTTCCCTTCTGTTGTTTATAAAAATGAAACGGGGTAAGGGGAAGGATCTGTATGGGTGCTATGATCCTCTTTATTTTTTATGGGAGTATCTTATTTTTTATACTCGCCACGGCCCTTCGTTTG
>JAOUFX010000961.1 GCA_029857975.1 Deltaproteobacteria bacterium
AGAGACCCCTGAACCTCAAACCCAGTCCGGCGAGCGGTCCACCAGCGGACCCAATGAAAATTCATCCTTCCAAAGTGTTGACAATGCCGAGCTTTACGAGCCCCGCATTCCTCATCTCAAGAGAATCTTAGAAAGTCTCCTGTCGGTCGTGACCCTGGAATCAAACGGAAAACCGCTCAAGATCGACGGCTTCCGGTTGAAGCACCTGAACCACTGGCTGGTTCCTTCTGCCGGAGACCCGGCAGAGGTTTTCGATCATCTGGCCACGCGGTGCGATTGCCATTGCAGCTTTTGTTATCTCCGCGGGAACCCACCCTCTTTAGCCCTGCAGCAACCTAACAGGACGGCCGAGGAGGAATATGACGAAGCTCGAGCGCGTCTAAAATATTTTTCGCCCCAGAGAAGGCGGGCCCTTTTCCCCACCTTAGGAAGCCCTTACGAGGTCTTATCCCATCCTTACGCCCTTGATCTTTTAACTGACCTGCGAAAAAAAACCGATCGCCCCCTGCGCCTTTCCACCAACGGGAACAAGCTGACGGCCGAGTTTATCTCTATGCTTTCTTCTCTGAAGCCCATCTACCTTTACCTTTCCATAAACAGTTCCTCTCCGACTCGCCGGCGGGAAATCATGGGAGGCGAGAAGCTAGAGATAGCCATCTATGCCCTTCCTTTGCTGCAAAAAAGGGAGATCGCCTACGCCGCAATTGTTGTTCCCTGGCCCTTTCCCTCGGTCAATGCCATGCTCGATGATTTGAAGGAAACGATAGCTTATGCGGAGCAGCATGATGCCCATTTGGTGGAGGTAAGCCTACCGGGGACCAGTCAATTCTTTTTGCGGCAGCCGCTCGGCAACCTCGAAGAAGTTTGGTCTGGGGTGGTGGCGACAATTCGCTCTCTGCGGGAAAGAAGGCAAATTCCTTTGCTGGTCAAACCCAGCATGTATGAAGAAAACCTCTACGAAAAGCGCAAGAACCTTCCGCGCATCATTGGGGTAGTAAAGAACTCTCCCGCTGCCCATGCAGGTTTAAAGCCGGGGGACCTGATTCTGGCCGTTAACGGTTTGCCGGTCTCCTCCAGGCCCCAGGCCCGGGATATTTTGCGTGTCCACCATCTAAATAAAGGTAAGTCCGTTAAACTATTGATCCGGTACCAGAGTGAAGTGAGAGAGGCAGAACTCCAACCGGATCATTTTGATTACCCCTATGCGCCCGAAACCGACCATCACCTGGGGATCGTTTTTATGGGTGCGGGGTTCCGCCCCAGCGTTTTAGAGAATTTACAATCCCTAATCACGGCCCGCGGTGCCCGGAGAATTTTGTTTTTGTCTTCGGCATTGGTCCAACCGGTCTTCGAACAAACTTTGCATGAATCGTCCTTGCTGGGGGATGTTCAGATTCATGTGCGGGTTCCCGCCAATCGCTTCTTCGGGGGAAATATTTTTATGGGAGATCTCCTGGTCGTAGAGGATTTCATTGCGGCCATCCGCGAATACCTGGAGCATGAACCCCCGCCCGATCTGGTCGTCATTCCTTCATCGCCCTTCGCCCTGGGAGGTTGGGGAAGAGATTTAACCGGAAGGGTTTATACGGATATTGGCAGAACCGTCCGCCTTCCGGTGGTTCTCCTCGATTGTGAGCCGATTTATGATTAGCGATCCTCCCGGCCTTTTCCTTGCTCCCAACACTTTTCAATAGGTTGATGAAAGAGGGAGAGATTCACCCTCCCCGCCGGGTCCTGATCATTCTTCTGAAATCATGAGAGAAAATAAAAAAGTGAAGGGGGGCAAACGGCCGTTTAATATTGATTTCTCCAGCTCGATTCGATACACTTGCAAAAGGTTGCGGAATTGGAATTTTTCAGGCGAATTGGCTTGGCGATTAGAAGGTTTCGAATGCCAATACGCGGATGGATCCCCTGGTGAAGGAGGAAAAATTGACCTCACGAGAAAGAGTCCTAATGGCCCTCCATTTAAAGCAACCCGATCGTGTTCCGTGGGTTGAAAGTAGCGTGCACAACCGGTTGGCTGAAAAGCTCTTGCAACGAAGCGATTTTGAAAAAGCTACCGTCACCCAG